>CAYGQN010000654.1:0-1502 GCA_964351795.1 uncultured Gammaproteobacteria bacterium | reverse complement strand
CTCATTGCGCGCGTTCGGCGGCCGATGCAAGTCCACGGCCAGCGGCCACGACAGCGCCGGCAGTCTCATCCCCGGTGGCGGGCCGTACACGCACCGGCACAACGCCAGCCCGGGCGAGCCCGACGCCACTGCTCTCGCCGCGCTGCTGGGCGAAGCCGGGACCGCCGGCCCTCCGGCCGGGAGCAATACGGGCTGAGCGATACTGGCTGGTGCTACGGCCGCTCGCGGCACAAGCGCCGGCAATACAGCCGGGAAACCGGCAGCGGGATGGCCTGCCGGCGCACCGCCGCCTCAGGCACGCCCCGGCGACCCTAGCGCCGCCCCCAGATCAGCAAACGATTGTTGGCCGGCATGGCCTCGTCCGCGATCAGCATGAGGCTGTTCTCGCGTGCCAGTTCCCGCAGCGCCTCGATGTCGCGGATCCCCATGGCGGGATCCTGCGTCCGCAGGTGTGCGTCGAAACGCTGGTTGCTCTCGGACGTGAAGCGACCGTCGTAGTTGAACGGGCCGTACAGGCAGAACACACCGTGCAGCGGCAGGCGCGAGCCGACACCGGCGAACATCGCCTGCACCGCGTCCCAGCCCATGATGTGCGCGGTGTTGGCCGAGAACACGTGGGTGAGATCATCGACCACGGGCCAGGGCTCGGCCAGCACATCCAGCTCCAGCGGCATGGCGAGGTTGGGCGCCGGTGCCGAGGCAATCCAGGCACGGATCCCCGGCAGGTAGCCGGCCTGGTCGGAGGGCTGCCAGTGCACGTCCGGCAGACCCGGTGCGAACCACACGGCATGCTGACCGGTGCCACTGCCGATTTCCAGCACGGTACCGGAGCGGAACCACTGCTGCAGTACCGCCAGGATCGGCGCCTTGTTGTTTTCGCAGGCCTGGGAGAAGGGCTTGTCCATTCGTCTGTTCCGTTCAGAAGGTATGGGTTGCAGCCAGGGTGCGCAGGTTACGGGCCGCGCGCCCCGGGTCAGGGTCCACGATGGCCGGCACGCGCGCCAGTTGCTGGCAATAAGCATGGGGCAGGCCGTGCATGCGTGCCCCGTGCGCCACGAAGGCGCGGTACCAGGTGTAGGGCCGGACCGCGTCGCTGAGGTTCTCCTCCAGCGCCAGGTAGGTCAGCGCCGTGCTGCCACCCGGATGCGCCAGCGTCAGCGACACCCGGCGGTAGCCGCCCTCGAAACTGTCCAGCACGGCCAGCTCCTGCGCCCGCAGCCGGTACACCACGCCATGCACAAGCGCACCGCTCGCCGGCTCGATATGGCATTTACCCGAGCCGTCGCGGCTGCGCATGCGGAAGTTCAGCCGCCAGTCGGCCAGCGCCACACGGCCGACGAACCGTGCCGATGGCGTGCGCTCCAGCAAACGACGCGGATGCAGGTTGGAGCCATAGGCGAAATAGTAGGCGCTGTTGTGCCTCATGCCCGTGGGCCCGACGCGAGCCGATGTGCCCGGCGAGTGGTCTCCGGCAAGCGATACCGCGTGCAGCATGCAAGCAC
>CAYGQN010000653.1:0-1521 GCA_964351795.1 uncultured Gammaproteobacteria bacterium | reverse complement strand
GCCGGAGACGACGGCGCAGGACAGCAACGATGACACCCTGCCCGAGCACAACGCCCTGCAGGGCCTGGCCAGTGCCGATACCGATGCCGACGACCCCGGCCTGCTGATGGCAGACAGCACTGACGCCGACAGCACCATCCCCAATCCCGATGACGATGCCGCCGACGCCGTGCGCGCCGCCCGCGACAGCGCCGCCGGGCACGATGACACCGCCCTGCCGACCCTGGACGCCGACATGGCCGCCGCCGATGGCTTCCCTGCCCTGGCCGATGAGCCGGAGGACCTGCTGCCCCTGCCCGGCGCCGAGGAAGCACCGAACCTCGCCGCCCGCAACGACCTGGCCTCGCTGCTGGGCGAGCGCCTGGACCGCGACGGCGCGGTCTGCGTGGCCGACCTGCTGGCCGCCAGCCGCGCCCAGGCCGGCGAGGACGCGCCCGAGCCCGCCCCCATCGAACTCGGCGGCGAGGATGCCAGCCCGCCGCGCCGGCTGGACATCAACGAATTCCTCTCCGCCGAGCACAGCAGCCGCGAGATTGACGAGCTGATGGCCTCCGGCGACCTGGACTTCGAGGAGATCACCCTCGGTGACGATACCGACGACGCAGCCGAGCAGGCCGAGGACGACATCGACCGCCTGGTGGCGGGCCTTACCACCGGCACGCGCATGCAGCTGACCATGGAAGACGGCAGCAGCCAGCGCGCACGCCTGGCCTGGATCAACGACGTGACCGGCAGCTACGTGTTCACCGATGACAGCGGCCGCCAGGTGGCCAGCCGCACGCGCAAGGGCCTGGTGCTGGACATCCGTCGCGGCACCGCGGCGCTGGTCGACAACGCCGAGGAACAACCCCTGTTCGAGCGCGCCTTCAGCCGCCTGCTCGACGGCCTGCACCAGCACAACGGCTGAGCCGGCCACGGCGGCCACTGCCAACAACGGGAAGCGACATCATGAGCAACTGTGTAATCGACGAGACGACCCTGCCACCGCTGGCGCTGGAGATGGTGGCGGACTGCCGCGGCCTGGTCAGCCCGCCGGACATCTGCCTGAAGGTGGCCGAGCTGGCGCAGTCCAGCGACACCTCCATGGCCGACATCGGCGAGGTCATCATCCGCGACCCCAACCTCACCGCGCGCCTGCTGGGCATCGTCAACAGCGCCTACTACAACCTGCGCAGCCAGGTGGATACCGTCTCACGCGCGCTCACTGTCATCGGCCTGGGCGAGTTGCAGAGCCTCATCCTGGCCATCTCGGCGGTGAAGTCCTTCTCCAGCATCCCCAACGGGCTGGTGAACATCGACACCTTCTGGCGCCACGGCATCTACAGCGGGCTGATTGCGCGCTCCCTGTCCCGCCGCGTGGACGTGCTGCACCCCGAGCGCCTGTTCATCGCCGGCCTGCTGCACGACATCGGCGCGCTGGTGCTGTACAACCGCCTGCCCGAGGTGTGCCGTGACCTGCTGCTGTCGGCCCAGGGTGACGAGGAACTGCTGTTCCAGGCCGAGCAGGACGAACTCGGTTTC
>CAYGQN010000652.1:0-1545 GCA_964351795.1 uncultured Gammaproteobacteria bacterium | reverse complement strand
ACTATGGATGAGCGCGGATTTGCAGCCCGGAAGTTTCTACGCCGCAGACTCCTAGCGTACGATTCAATAGGTCCTGCTGAGTGCTGACTCAAGGAAAAAATCGACGGCGTGTGTAAGAAAAGCGCCGGGGCTACGTCACCTTGTCGACAGCAACGCACGAGGAACGTGGAATGACCACCCGAACACGGGCATTACTTGCCCGCCTGATACCCAGTCGTGTTGATGAGCAGGAGCTCGTTGACGCCCTGCGAGCCCATGCTGGCCTGATGATCAGCGCGGCGGCCAGGGTTCTTGGCGACCTGGCCGAAGCGGAAGACGTCGCTCAGGACGTCGCCGAGAAACTGCTAAGCAGCCGCCCCGCCGAGGTCCGAAGCTGGCCCGCATTACTCAAAAAAATGGCGGTGAACCGGGCCATCGACCGGCTGCGACGGCGCCGGGATCCGGCCTTTATTTCGCTGGATGTTGCCGCCCCCGAGGAACCTGACGCCAGCCTGCTCCAGGGTCAACGGGCCGCCGCCCTTCGCACCGCCATTGCTGGCCTTTCTGAACGCGACGCCAAATTATTCTCGCTGCAGTGCTTTGCGGACCTGGATCAGGCGGCCATCGGCCGTGAGCTTGGCATGAGCGCAAACTCAGTCGGCGTGGCCCTGCATCGGCTGCGCCAACGCCTGTCCGAGGAGCTGAGCCGGCTCCTGGATACGACCCCCACAATTCCCGGAGAAACAAGATGACCGCTCAAATGACCAACGACCTTCTCGATGTTTGTATTGATGCAGCGCGAACCGACTGCTCGCCGGAGGACATCGACCATGCCGCTAAGCGGTTTCAGGAAAACCTGCCGGCACCTCGCCCGGCCTCTCCTTTGATGGGTCCACTGCGCTGGGCAGGTGCTGCCCTGGCCCTGGTGGCCGCCGTCGGCATCGTTCCTTTTATGGTGCCGGGCACCGGTACGGCGTTCGCATCGGTCCAGGAGTGGTTCCGAAATTTCGAAACTGTGCGCATGGACATGGCGATCCAGAGCCAGGGAGCCATGGTCACTGAAATTACTGTGCTGGCTAAAGCCAGCGGCTACGCTCGCATCGAAACCGGCCCGGTCACCCACATCGTCGATCCGGAATCAGCCACCATGACCACCCTGTTGCCCGGTGGTCAGGGCATGCGCATGGCCATTCCGGCCGACACGGGTTGGGACTCGGCGCTGGATGCGGGGGCGGGGGATAACGAAGCTCTCGCATGGTTTGCCGAACTAAGGGACTTTCAGGGAATAGCGCAGCCGCTGAATGAGGTGCGAACCATCGACGGCCTGCCGTGCCGCGGTTATCAATTGGAGGTCGACGCCACCCGGGTTACCCTGTGGGCCGATGTGGACACCAACCAACCCGTGCGACTGGAAGCGCAGATCGCCGACGGCATGACCCTCCAGGTGGCCTATAGGTTCAATGAAGCCCTGGCTGCCGAGCTGTTTGCGGTGCCTGAAGACCTGAACATTGTGGTCGATATGCAATAGCGTCGGTCATTCTACGCCCGGCGATGGAGTCGCCGGGC
>CAYGQN010000651.1:0-1547 GCA_964351795.1 uncultured Gammaproteobacteria bacterium | reverse complement strand
CGCCAGTTCAGTGCAGCGCAGGTAGACCTCGGTCTTGCCGCTGCACTGAACTGGCGCTGGAACGCGGCCAGCAGGTGCTGGTGCTGATTCCCGAGATCAGCCTGGCCGGCCAGACCCTGGCGCGCTTCGCCGAGCGCTTCCGCCCCGCCGGGGTGGCGGTGCTGCACTCGGGCCTGACCGACAGCGAGCGCCTGCGCGCCTGGCTGCAGGCCCGCGCCGGCGAGGTCGGGGTGGTCATTGGCACGCGCTCGGCGGTGTGGGTGCCGCTGGCACGACCGGGGCTGATCGTCGTGGACGAGGAGCACGATCTGTCTTTCAAGCAGCAGGAGGGCTTCCGCTACAACGCCCGCGACGTGGCCGTGGTGCGCGCCCGGCGTGATGCCGTGCCCCTGCTGCTCGGCTCGGCGACGCCGTCGCTGGAGTCCCTGTACAACGTCGAGCAGGGGCGCTACCAGTCGCTGCGCCTGCCCGAGCGCGCCGGCGCCAGTGCCCCCTCGGTGCACATTGTCGACATCCGCAACCAGCCGCTGCGAGAAGGCATTGCCGAGCCGGCGCTGGCGACCATCGAGCGGCACCTGGCCGGCGGCGGCCAGGTACTGGTGTTCATGAACCGGCGCGGCTGGGCGCCGGCGGTGGTGTGCCTGGGTTGTGGCGAGCCTTACAGCTGTGCGCGCTGCGACGCGCGCCTGGTCTACCATCGCCGCGAGGAGCGCCTGCGCTGTCATCACTGTGGCGCTGAGCGCGCCTTTCCCTGCCCCTGTCCGGCCTGCCAGGAGGAGGTGCCCTACCTCGTCGGCCAGGGCACCCAGCGCCTGGAAGCGGCGCTGGCCGAGCGCTTTCCCGGCTACCGCATCCTGCGCATCGATCGTGATGCCACCCGCCGCAAAGGCGAACTGGAACGCCACCTGCGCCTGGCCCGGGATGGCGCGGCCCGCCTGCTGGTGGGTACACAGATGATGTCCAAGGGTCACGACTTTCCGAACCTCAGCCTCGTGGTCATCCTCGATACGGACGGCCGCCTGTACGGGGCCGACTTCCGCGCCGCCGAGCGACTGGCGCAGCTGCTGGTGCAGGTATCCGGGCGGGCCGGACGCGCCGACCGGCCCGGAACGGTGCTGCTGCAGACGGCCTTTCCCGACCACCCGCTGCTGGCAGCGGTGGCGGCCGGTGACTACCACCACTATGCTCGCGCGGCGCTGGGCGAGCGGGCCGGTGCCGGCCTGCCACCGTACTCGGCCATGGCCCTGCTGCGGGCGCAGGCCAAGGGACGCGAGCAGGTCAACGCGTTTCTGGGCGCCGCCGCGCTGCTGGCCGGCGAGGCGGACGGACCGGAGGTGCTTGGTCCGGCGCCGGCGCCGATGGAACGCCTCGCCGGTGATTACCGCGGCCAGTTGCTGGTGATTGCCGCCGGCCGGCCGCTGCTTGGCAGCTTCATGGATCGCTGGCTGCCGGCGGTGGAAGCGCTGGAATCGGCGCGTCGTGTGCGCTGGTCCATCGACATCGACCCGCAGGAAATCTTGTAGGCTGGCGGGACGCCTCATTATCAT
>CAYGQN010000650.1:0-1559 GCA_964351795.1 uncultured Gammaproteobacteria bacterium | reverse complement strand
CCGATGGGTCGGCCGAAGACTTCCCGGCTGCGGGCGTAATCGGCCGCCTTCTCCAGGAACCAGCGTGCGTCCCCCAGGCATTCGTAGGCGATGAGAATGCGCTCGGCATTCATGCCGTCGAGCACGTAGCGGAAGCCGCGGCCTTCCTCACCCACCAGGTTGGCTGCCGGCACGCGCAGATCGTCGAAGAACAGCTGCGTGGTGTGATGGTTGATCATCATGTCCAGCGGCTGCACGGTCAGGCCGTTCCCGACCGCCTCGCGCAGGTCCACCAGCAACAGGCTCAGGCCTTCGGTCTTCTTCGCGCATTGCTCCTTCGGCGTGGTGCGGACCAGCGCCAGCATGAGGTCGGAGTGCTGCACCCGGGAGATGAATACCTTCTGCCCGTTGACGCGGTAATGATCGCCTTCGCGAACGGCCGCGGTGCGGATGCTGGTGGTGTCGGTGCCTGCCTCGGGTTCGGTGACGCCAAAGGCCTGCAGGCGGACGTCACCGCTGGCGATGCGTGGCAGCCAGGCCTGCTTCTGTGCCGGGCTGCCATGTCGCAGCAGTGAGCCCATGATGTACATCTGCGCATGGCACACCGCGGGGTTCCCGCCCGAGCGGGCGATGGCCTCGAGGATGACGCCCGCGGCGCGCAGGCCGAGGCCGGAGCCCCCGTATTCCTCCGGCACCAGCGCGGCGAGGTAGCCGGCCTCGGTGAGATCGCGCACCAGGGCCTCGGGATAGGCGGAGGAGGCATCAAGCTCGCGCCAGTAGGCGCCATCGTAGCGGGTGCAGATTGCGATGACGGCCTCGCGAATGGCGTCAAGTTCTTCCATCAGGGTCTCCGTGGCTGAAGCGGCGGCCTTGCTGCCGAAAAAGGATGGCGCGGCGGGGCAGCCGCGGCTAGGGTCGGATTCTAGCCTGTGGCAGCAGACGACGTCAGTTTGCCATTGGCGCTCGGGCAGCGCCGTTGCCGTTGCGGCTGTCGGCGTGGGTGTCCGTGACGGAGAACAGCTGCATGGCCATCGATTTCACGCTCACGCCCGGGCAACGCGAACTTCAGCTGCAATGCCGTGATTTCGCGGCCCGGCATCTCGCCGGTGTGCGCGAGGCAACCCATTCGCTGCCTTCACCCGAAGCTCGTTTCGCCGCCACGAGGCCGGTGTTCGCGGAGATGGTCCGGGCCGGGTTCCTGCGCCGGATTCTGCCGGCCCCGGCGGGCGGCGACGGCGGGGCGATGGTGGATTTCGCCATCATGGCAGAGGAGTTCATGGCCGCGGACGTCAACGTGCCACTGACCATGTTCGCCTGCATGCTCGGCCTGAGTCCCGTCCTGTTCGGCGGCAGCCCCGCCCAGCTGGCGCAGTGGCTGCCGCCCTTCCTGGCGCGCGAGGGCACGCCACTGGCCGCTTTCGGGTTCTCCGAGCCTGCCGGTAGCGCCAATTTCGCGTCCTCGGCCCCGGGTCCGGGAGTGGCCACGCGGGGGCGGGCCGAGGGCGGGGAACTCGTCATCGACGGCGCCAAGGTCTGGGTGGCCAATGCCGCGGGCTGGGACGGGCAGGGGCCGGAGGTGA
>CAYGQN010000649.1:0-1560 GCA_964351795.1 uncultured Gammaproteobacteria bacterium | reverse complement strand
GTGGAAGCCCAGGTGCGACAGGCGGGCTCCTGAGATCAGCATTCACCGCCAGGGACACGACGATGACTGAGGCGCCTGGTCGCAGGGTTCTCATCAAGCTCAGTGGTGAGGCGCTGATGGGCGATCACGATTACGGGATCGACCCGGCCGTGATCAGCCGCATCGCCCGCGAAGTGGGTGAAATCGTCGACGATGGCGTGCAGGTTGCCATGGTGATTGGCGGTGGCAACATCTTCCGGGGCGCCGGTCTTGCCGCGGCCGGCATGGACCGCGTCTCCGCGGACCACATGGGCATGCTCGCGACAGTCATCAATGCCCTGGCGCTCCAGGATGCCCTGGAGCGCCAGGGTGTCTTCGCCCGCGTCATGTCCGCCATCAAGATCAACCAGGTGTGCGAGGACTATATCCGCCGCCGGGCCATCCGCCATCTCGAGAAGGGTCGCGTGGTCATTTTCGGCGCCGGCACGGGCAACCCGTTCTTCACCACGGACTCGGCTGCCAGTCTTCGCGCCATCGAAATCAGCGCCGACCTCATGATCAAGGCCACCAAGGTCGACGGCGTGTACAGCGCCGACCCGGCGCGTCATGATGACGCTCGCCGATTCGAACAGTTAAACTACGATGAAGTGCTCAGCCAGCGCCTGGCCGTCATGGACGCAACTGCCGTGGTACTGTGCCGCGACAACAACATGCCATTGCGTGTTGTCGACATGACCAAGCCTGGCGCCATGCGCCGAGCTGTCATGGGGGAGGCCGAGGGGACGCTGGTTGCCGCGGCGGCATCGCTCATCGAGGAGACGCGAACTTGATTGAAGACATTGTCAAGGATGCTGACAGGCGGATGGCCAAGAGCATCGACGCACTGCGCAACGACCTGGCCAAGCTCCGAACCGGCCGCGCCCATCCCAGCCTGCTTGACCATGTCACCGTGGACTTCTACGGTAATGTCGTGCCTGTCAGCCAGGCCGCCACGGTGAACGTGTCCGACGCACGTACCCTCAGCGTGCAGCCCTGGGACAAATCGATGGTGGGGGCCATCGAGAAGGCGATACTGAATTCCGATCTCGGCCTCAACCCCTCTACTGCCGGGGAAATCATCCGCATCCCGCTGCCGCCGCTCACCGAGGAACGACGCCGCGACATGACCCGCATCGTGCGCGCGGAGGGCGAGAACGCGAAGGTGGCGATCCGCAACGTGCGCCGTGACGCCAACCAGACCCTCAAGGACCTGGTCAAGGAAAAGGAAATCACCGAAGACGAGGACCGTCGTGCCGAGGAGCGCGTGCAGAAGCTCACCGACCAGTACACCGGTCGGGTGGACGAGCTGCTGGCCGAGAAAGAACGCGACCTCATGGAGATCTGAGGCGCCGGCCGGCAGTGCTGCCGGAGCAGCCGCCGGTCGTCCATGACGTTGCCATCGCGACGGGGCAGGATCGAACCGGTCGGGCGCTCCGGCCAGGAATTCCCATGACTGACACCCCGCAAAGCCAGCCCGACCCCACAGACGTTCCCCGTCACGTGGCCATCATCATGGACGGCAACGGCCGCTGGGCGAAGCGG
>CAYGQN010000648.1:0-1564 GCA_964351795.1 uncultured Gammaproteobacteria bacterium | reverse complement strand
TTGTTGAACGGCTACGAGTTGTGGAAGCCGGAGGTGGAACGCTGCACGCGCTACCGGCTGACGAACCAGCGCGGCCTCGGCTGCGGCCGGTGCATGAAAACCTGCCCGCTGAACAAGGTCGTCGACCTGGACGGCCCGCTGACCACGCAGCTGGCGAGCTGGCTCGGCATCCATGCGCGCTGGCTCAAGCCTGCCCTGGTGCCACTGGCCACGCGCCTGGACGACTGGCTCGGCCACGGGGTTCGCAACCCCCACAAGAAATGGTGGCTGGACCTGGAAATCGTCGACGGGGTCTGCGTGCTCCCCAGGGGCGTGAACGAGCGGGACATCCAGCCCGGCAAGCGCATCGACATCGACCGACAAAAGGTGGCCTGCTACCCCGCCGCCCTGATGCCACCGGCCGATGCCGGCGACAATGTCTGGCCGGTGACGCGACGCGATGGCCTGGCGGCGGCGGCCAGCCTGGAAGCCCCGGCCGCCGCCCGCGCCCGCCGCAACATGGCGCCAACGTCCGATCGGAATTGATTCTCAGCGCGGACGGGTTCCGCCCAGCGACAGCGCGCGGGTCCGCGGCGATCAGCGCGCATCGCCCAGCACATCATCGCGCGCAATGGCATCGAAGCGGACGATCTCGCCACCGTGCGCCTTGACGAAAGCCCGTGCAGCCACCGGATCCGAGAACGGCACGGTCTCGGCGGCACCCATGCCGCCGCGCCGCCGCGAGTCCAGCACGTACCAGGCGTCGGCCGCTGCCATCCAGGACTGCGCCGGCGGCGACTGCCAATCGCGCGCGCGGCTCATGTCGTTCACGTAAAAAGCGCGGATGGCCCGGGATTCCTCCGCCAGCATCGTGAACGCGATGCCGTCGCGGACCGAGGAGAACCACAGCGGCGCCTTGGCGCCGGCCAGCCAGATCTGGGCCTTCGGCCCCGGGTGATCAACGACGATCATGCCGCAGTAATGACCCACCGCGTCGCGGGCAATCCGCGCCGGCGCAGGCGGCGGATCTTGCGCTGGCCGGTCGCCGCAGCCGGCCAGCAGCAGGCAGGCCAGCATGATCCACCTGCTCACCACTGCCTCCGCGAGAACACCGCCACCGCGAGGCCAAGCGGCAACATCACCCAGACGAGCAGCGCCAGCACCAGCGTGCTGCGGGCAATCCCGGCGTCGGCAAGCAGGCCGGTCAGACCGCTGATCGCCTGGGCGTCAGGCGCCCCGGCGAGCGTGAGCAGGCGGTATACATCACCGGGGTTGAACAGCAGCAGCCAGCGCAACAACCCCGGGCTCAGCAGGCGTCCCCCGTCCGCCGCCAGGCTCGCAAGCAGGACGAGGTCGTACAGTACGACAAAGCCGAGCCACACCAGCACCGCCACTCCGGCCGCAGTCCCTCGCTCGCCAACGAGTGTACTGATGAGATAGGCGAAGCCCAGAAAAACAGCGCCCAGCGCCACCGCACCAACGACCATGACCACGAACCCGGCCACTGCGCCGGACTCGCCCGGTGCCTGAACGAGGATGGCTGCCGCGGCAGCGCCGTAGCCGACGATGGTGGCCAGCGACAGGA
>CAYGQN010000647.1:0-1569 GCA_964351795.1 uncultured Gammaproteobacteria bacterium | reverse complement strand
ACGGCGGCACCGGCAACGACAGCCTCGACGGCGGCACCGGCAACGACAGCCTCGATGGCGGCGACGGCGACGACTGGCTCCGCGGTGGTCCCGGTGATGATCGCCTGGCCGGCGGAGCGGGGCAGGATACCCTGGCCGGTGATGGCGGTGATGATCACCTCGACGGCGGTGACGGTGCGGACAGGCTGTCCGGCGGTAACGGCAACGACTGGCTCGATGGCGGCGCCGGGGTTGACCTGCTGCGCGGCGGCGCCGGCGATGATCGCCTTGTCGGCGGCACGGGCAATGACCTGCTCGATGGCGGCACCGGCGATGATCGGTACCTGTTCGATGCCGGTCATGGTCTGGACCGGGTGCGCGACAGCGGCGGCAACGATCGCCTGCAGCTCACGCCGCCGGCGGCGGAGGCGGTGCTGGTCAGCCAGCGGCTTGGCCGCGATCTCGGGCTGTGGTTTGCCGGCACCTCGGACCGCGTGCTGGTGGAGGACTGGTTCGCCGAGACGGCGGCCCGCATCGAAACCATCGACGTGGTCGGCGGGTCTTCGTTCACTGCGGAGGCGCTGACGGCGGCCGCGCAAGCCCTGGCCGGTGGTCCCGGTAATGATGTCCTGCGGGGCTGGGACGATGCCGATGACCAACTCAGCGGTGGCGTTGGCGATGATCGCCTGCTCGGCCTCGCCGGCAACGACCGGCTCGACGGCGGTCCCGGTGCCGACGTGCTGGTGGCCGGCCCCGGCGAGGATCTGCTCATCGGCGGGCCGGGCATCGACACCTACGTCGTCGGCCTGGGTCGGGCCGTCATCGCGGACGGTGGCCCGGCCGGGGAGATGGGTATCGTGCAGTTGGAGGCCGGCCTCACCCGCGCGGACCTCGGCGCCAGCATCCACGATGAGGACCTGCTGCTCGGCATTGACGGCGGCGCCTCGGTGCGGATCAGTGGCTATACCGCCAATGCCTCCGACTGGCAGTTCCAGCTCGGCTCGGGGCGTGCCTTCGACATCCAGCAGCTGCTTGCACCGGGGAGCGGCGATGCCGCCTGGCTGGCCGGCGAAATCGATCGCTTCGAGCAGGGCCATCATGCCCGCCTGCTGGCCGCCGCGGCGGCAGCCAACGCCAGCGGCAGTGGCATTCATGCCCCCCTGGCGGTGCCGATCATCGTGCAGTCCTTCGGCGATGCGAACAAGCTGGATTCGGTGATCGTCGATGGCCGGCGCTGGTATCCGGATGTGCCCGGCAGCTTCGTCGGCAGTGACTGGCGCTGGGCTACCACGCCGCCAACGGCGCGCTCGCACACGATGCTTGAAGTGGCCGACCTCGTCGCCAACCCCGGCGCCCCGGAGCAGCAGCTGCCCGCGGGCGGGCAGATCGACGTTGTCTGGCGGGAAGCCGGGCTGGTCCTGCGCAACGGCGTGCTGGCCGGCGACAGCCCTGTGTCCGAGCGCACGCTGGTCGAGCTGGTGTGGGAACCGGCTGAGGTCGCGGCGGCGGGTCTGGTGGCCCGGCTGCCGGTCATCGAACAGCGCCAGCAGCTGCAGCAACAGTTGCAGCGGCTGCTGCAGCGCGAACAGG
>CAYGQN010000646.1:0-1581 GCA_964351795.1 uncultured Gammaproteobacteria bacterium | reverse complement strand
GATCAAGGCATCCCAGCCGGGGAAGCCAAGCAGCGCCGCCACCCCCGTGATCTCCACCGCGTGCGGATTGAAGCCGACCGCGCAGACCAGCCCCGCCACAGTCAGGCCCAGGCGCTGGGCCAGCGTCTCCCTGCGGCTGTCGGCATCGGCCTCGAGCCCGGCGCCGGCACGATGGATGGCCGCGGCCAGGGCCTGGTCATCGCTGAGCAGAAGTCTTTCGAAGGGTTTCATCGCAGCCGGCAGTCAGGGCCAGGAAAGGCCGCTGTATTTAACCTGAAGACACCTTTCCAAGCAAATGAAAACAATAGTCAAATCGGAACAACTTTAAGTCAGGTATAAACCCTGGCCACCCCCTCCACCAGCTGGCAGTCGAGGCTGCCCAGCCCCGGCTTGCCGGCCAGCAGGCAGCGGCCGTCGGCAAGGCTGAACGCCCAGCCGTGACGCGGACACACGGCCCGGTCAGGCGCCTCCGGGCTCACCGCCACCTCCCCGCCCTGATGCGGACAACGCGTGGCGAAGCAGCGCACCGCATCGCCCTCGCGCACCACCAGCACTCGCCTGCCGTCGAGCGTGCGCAACTGGGCTCCCTCCGCCAGATCGGCGACCGGCCCAATCTCACGCCAGCGCGGCGCCGCATCGGTGAGCTGCTCGGCCGAGAACTCCGGCAGGTCCATCGCCAGCAGGCAGTCCACCGCCCACACAAGCCCGGACAGGCCGGTAATCGGGAAGGCCATGATCAGGGCGTCGAGGATCTCGCCGGCGCCCACGCCGCTCGCCAGTGCCCGGCGCACGTACTGCTGGAAGCCACGCTCGGTGCGGTTGGGCACCTTGGTCAGCACCGAGATGATGGCGCGCGTTTTCGGATCCAGACTGCCAGGGGCCGCCTTCAGGAAGGCGAAATAATGGCCCATGGCCTCGGGACGGGTTTCCAGCAGGTAATCAAGGGCTTCACTCATGTTGCTGCTCCGGCTGTGGCTTGGGATCGCCCCTCCTGTCAGTCGCGCCGCAGGCGCTCGCTGACCGCGATGGGCGTGGGATACCGCATGACTATCAGGAAGGAGGAGATGATAAACGTCAGCAGGGTGGCCAGCTGCACCACGTAGCCGGCCCGCGCGCCGACAAAGCCCGAGCTCACGGCGATGACCCCCACCAGCAGCGAGAATTCACTGATCTGCCCGAGCCGGATCCCGATCTCCAGGGACATGGCCGGCGCCTCCCCCGCCGCCACCAGCAGGCGGCGGAACACCAGCGGCTTGAGCACCAGGGTGGCCGCGGCCAGCATCGTCGCCGGCCACAACACCTCCGCCAGCACGTCGAGGTTGAAGCCCGCGCCCAGCGAGAAGAAGAACAACACCATGAAAAAGTCCCGCAGCGGCTTGAGACTCTCGGCGATGAACAGCGCGATGGGCGATGAAGCCAGCGCCACGCCGGCCACGAAGGCGCCGATTTCGCTGGACAGGCCGGCCCAGCGGGCCAGCTCGGCGATGCCGAGGCACCAGGCGATGACGAGCAGGAAGATGTACTCGTGGATCTGGTCGAAGCGCCGCAGCAGGGGCTCGAGCAGGTAGCGCTGCGCCAGCC
>CAYGQN010000645.1:0-1582 GCA_964351795.1 uncultured Gammaproteobacteria bacterium | reverse complement strand
GACTTCAACCTGCCGCGGCTGCCGGATTTCAGCTTCCTGGACATCCCCAACCTGATCCCGCCGAGCGGCCAGGACGACTCGCTGTTCCGCAAGAAGCTGCCGGCCATTGATCCCCTGGCGCCGGCCGGCCCCGGCCCCCTGCTGTCGGCCGGCGAAGTGGTGCTCGTCAACCCGGTCTCGAGCATGACCACCACCCAGCGCAGCGAGGCCGGCGCACTGGTGTCCACCAGCAAGGGCGACCTCATGCGCCTTGGCCTGGATATCGACGGGCTGATCAGCTTCGCCACCACCGGTGTGTCCTTCACCGGCCTGCAGATCGACGTCAAGCCCGGCAACGTGACGCTCGCAACCGTCGGCTACGATCTCATCGACGTGAAATACGGCCTGGAACTCGGTTACGAATTCGAGAACCGCCTCGACACCTGGCTGGAGGCGGATTTCACCTTCGTCGACCCGGTCACCGGGGCGCCCGTCGACGTGCTGCTGAGAGACGGTGACGACGTCCAGTTCACCTCGAGCTACAGCGGCCGCTTCGATCAACTGCCCGAGATCGCCCTGGTCAGCGCCAGTGACGTGCGCCTGGACATCGACTTCAGCGCCCTGAAGCGCAGCATCAACCAGAAGGGCTCGCTCACCCTCGGCGACTACATGGAATTGCAGCTGCTGAGCGCCAGGGCGAGTGCTGCCGGTGGCCTGGTCAGTGTTGAACTTGGCCCGCTGTACTACCAGAAGTTCGAACTCGCCGGGGAGTTCGCCGCCCTGGAGATCTATGACGAAACCTTGTTGCTGTCGGATTTTGGCATCGCCTCCGGGGTGTTCGGTGGCTCGGTGCTGCTCGAAGCCACACCCAGCAACGATGCCTACCTGGCCGGCGGCCGCGGCCGCGCCGGCCCCTCCGGTGACCTGTCCGTCAACGAATTCCTCCTGCTGTCCACCAATACGAGCGCTGCCGGCGAGCCGACCGCGGACGTGGTCATCGCGATTGCCGAGCGTGACGCCGGCATCATCCGCGAAGCGGATGTGCGCACCCGGGAGGATCTGCAGGCGGTGACCTACCAGTTCGACGGGCCGGCCAGCCACAGCTATGCGGGGCTGTATCTGCCGCAGGGTTCGGTGATCGAACTGAACGACGCCCGCGATGAAATCGACGTCACGCTGACCCTGGGCAACATCGAGAACCACGGCCTCGTGCGGGGGACGCCACTGGTTTTCGAGAACGGCTCCATCCGCTTCTTCAGCCCCGACCCGGACGGCGCGCTGCTCGTGCAGGGCACGGGCGAAATGCGCTTCGGCCGCAGCGGCGGCCTCAGTGCGGGCACGCTCATCAACGGTCCCGGTCACACCATCAGCTTCGACCACAACACCCTGCCCGACCCGGTCGGACGCGGCCGCCTGCTCGCCGGCGCCCAGCGTATTGCCAACCAGGGCACCATCCGCGCGCGCTTCGGCGGCGTGCTCACACCGATAACGCCCGAGTTCGAGAATTCCGCCAGCGGCGTCCTGCGCGCCGAGTCCGGCAGCCGCATCAACCTCGCCTCCCGCGTCACCAACAGCGGCCTCGTCGAGGCAAGCGGCAACGGTT
>CAYGQN010000644.1:0-1591 GCA_964351795.1 uncultured Gammaproteobacteria bacterium | reverse complement strand
GGTCCACGCCCCGGTGTGCTCGTCGGCACCGCCGGCATCATCGAGGTCCGCCGCCATGCAATGCGCCGCCCGAGGTGATTTCGAGAGCGCGCTGGCAGGCCTGCTAGCCCTGGTGCAGGCGGATCGCAACTGGCGCGACGGGGCCGCCCGGCGTGCGATGCTCGACATCTTCGAGCAGCTTCCCGCCGGTGATCCCCTGCTGCGTGAGTACCGCACCCGCCTGGCGCGCAGCCTCAACTGAGCCGCGCCGGTTCGCATCCAGCCTGCCCGGTCCGGTATAGTGACCGCAGGCTTGCGCCTGTCCAGCAGGCGCTGCCCGCATCAACCACCAATCCGGAGTCCCTGATGAAAGTTGCCAATAACTGTGTTGTCGCCCTGCATTACACGCTGACCAACGATGACGGCGTGGAGCTGGATTCCTCCGCCGGGCAGGAACCGCTGGTTTACCTGCATGGGGCCGGCAACATCATTCCGGGCCTGGAGAGTGCGCTGGAAGGCAAGGCCCAGGGCGATGATGTCGCTGTCACCCTGCAACCCGAGGACGCGTACGGGGAGTTCAACCCCGACCTCGTCCAGCTCGTACCGCACGATGCCTTCGAGGGTATCGACGATGTCCAGGTGGGCATGCAGTTCCAGGCCTCGGGCCCGAACGGTGAGCAGCTGCGTGTCACCGTGCAGGAGCTGATGGACGATGGCATCCTCGTGAACGCCAACCATCCGCTGGCCGGGCAGGTCCTGAATTTCGCGGTGAACATCACCGAAGTACGCGAAGCGACCAGCGAGGAAATCCAGCACGGCCACGCCCATGGCGACGGAGACGGCCACGCTCACTGAGCCGGCCCGCAGCCATGGCCGGGTGGGATGACTGCCTGCTCACCTGTCGCGCGGTTGTGCACCAGTACCAGTGCGACTTCATGGGCCACATGAATGTCAGCCACTACGTCGGACGTTTCGACGAGGCCACCTGGCAGCTGACCGGCCGTCTCGGTCTGAGTCGCGAATACTGTCAGGCGAACGGCGTCGGTATGGCCGCCGTGCAGCAGGATCTCACCTACACTCGTGAGATGGTGGCCGGCGATACCTTCAGCGTGTACTCGGGTATCCATGAGGTGCGCGAGCGCCTGCTGCATTTCGAGCACGTGATGGTGCTCGATGGCAGCGGCGAGGTGGCGGCGCGCTGCGACATGAAACTGGTACACATGGACGCAGTGGCCAGACGCGCAACGGCGTTGCCCGCATTCGTGGCCGAGCGGGCCGTTGCTTTCCCGCTAACGCCTGCCTTCGGGCCGGCCGGCCAGGGCCGGGCGTGAGCGCCTGCCTGGCGCGCGCACGGGGAACAGAGCAGGCACACCGGGCCGCGGCACTGTCAACGCATCAGCCGGCGAACAGCCGGCCACAATAACAAACAACAAACGGGGGGATTGATGGCTACTGACAACGTATTCAGGCTGGACGGCAAGGTTGCTCTGGTAACCGGTGGCGCACGCGGGATCGGGGCGGCCATCGCCCGGGCGATGGCCGGGGCGGGCGCCGCGGTAATGCTGACCGATATCCTGGAGGCCGACGCCCAGGCCACGGGGGCAAGCATCCG
>CAYGQN010000643.1:0-1592 GCA_964351795.1 uncultured Gammaproteobacteria bacterium | reverse complement strand
ACTCGCGCTGCAGCTTGTTGGCCAGGCTGGCGCCCATGCGCATGCGGGCCTTGTACACGGAGATGTCATCGATGATCGAATCCGGCCGGGCGAGGTAGACATACTCGAAAATGCAGGGCGCGTGGCGCGGGGATTCGGCACACTGGCGCGAGACGATCTCCCCGTCCGCGCTGATGAACACCGCCTCGCCGGGCAGCACGTCGCGTACCAGTTCAAAGCCCAGCACGTCGATGGCAACGCTCTCGGAAGCCACCACGTACTCGGTTCCGGTCGGAGTCTCGCGCTTGCCGTAGCACACCGGGCGGATGCCGTAGGGATCACGGAAGGCCACGATACCCACCCCGGAAATCATGGCCACGGCGGCGTAGGCGCCGCGACAGCGTTTGTGGACGCCGGCGACGGCGTCGAAGATGTCCTCGGCGTCGATGCGCAGCTTGCCGATGCGGTGCAGTTCGTGGGCGAAGACGTTCAGCAGCAGTTCGGAATCCGAATCGGTGTTGATGTGACGCAGATCGTCGCGGAACAGATCGTCCTTGAGTGTCTGGTCATTGATGAGGTTGCCGTTGTGGGCCAGCGCGATGCCGTAGGGGGAGTTGACGTAGAACGGTTGCGCTTCCACGGGCGCCGAGCTGCCGGCGGTGGGATAGCGCACATGGCCGATCCCCATGTTCCCGCGCAGGTTGAGCATGTGCCGGGTTTCGAAGGCGTCGCGCACCAGGCCGCTCTGCTTGCGCAGGAAGATCCGGCCGTGCTCGTAGGTGGCGATGCCCGCGGCGTCCTGGCCCCGGTGCTGGAGCACGGTCAGGCCGTCGTAAATGGACTGGTTGACCGGCTCGGTACCCACGATTCCGATTATTCCGCACATTCAGGGCGTCTCCGCGGTGGGCAGGTAGCTGAAATTGTCCGCGAATTCCGGGGGGAAGAACCCGGTTGTCCACAGGGCCAGTCGCTCCAGGTGCGGCAGCAGCAAGGACTCGCGCCACCAGGGGTCCTGGGGCAGCGGAGTCAGCCCCGCGCCGAGCACGAGAACGCCGGCGACGGCGATCCCCCTTGCCGTGCCGAACACCATGCCGAGCACACGGTCGGTGCCGGTCAGGCCGGTTGATTCCACCAGTTTGGAAATCAGGAAGTTGATTACGCCCACCAGGAACAGGGTCCCGAGGAACAATGCCAGAAATGCGAGCGCAAGTCGCCCCGACGGCACACTGACATGGCCTTCCAGCAGCGGCGCGACCTGGTCCGAGAATCGCAGGGCCACCCACAGGGCCACGATCCAGGCGACCAGCGACAGGACCTCGCGGATGAACCCCCGCAGGAGACTGATGACCACGGAAATGGCAACAATGACGAGGATGGCGATATCCGCCCACATCATGGCGGCGTGCTCCTGGAGGCGCCGAATCGGTGAGGCGCGATTCTAGCAGAGCCCCGGGCCCCGACAACCCGGCCCGGGTTCCCGCCGTCGGCCCCCCGGCGGTTCACGGGGAAGCCGGCGCGGGCCGCGGGCCGGTCGGCAGCGGTCGATTGCAAGGCCAGGGCTTCCGGCAGGCGTCGGCGGGGCCGGTATGCGCCGCCCTGCCCGCAGGGCCGCG
>CAYGQN010000642.1:97-1595 GCA_964351795.1 uncultured Gammaproteobacteria bacterium | reverse complement strand
GACTATGGTGAACAGAAGGCGCTGCTGGACAGGCTCGAGCAGGACCTGGAGCGCATCCAGCCCCGCGACCGGCCCAAAGCCACCGGCATTCCGCCGATCGCCGAAAAAGCGGTCAACCCCTTCGTGGAGGAATCGCCGCGCAACTGCAGCCTGGCACTGGCCTCGCATGGTGATCGCCTCAAGGGGGTGTGTGCGGACCTGTGGGGGCGCGCCGGCGGCAAGGATTACCTCGGCGTACAGATGGTGGTGGTACCGGAGGGCAATGGCACCGGCAACTACGCCATCGGCAAGTACGAGTTCTCCTACGGCGATCTGTGGAAGTTCTGCGGCATCAGTGGCTGGTGCAGTGACCAGTTCAAGTCCGAGATCCGCAGCCTGGCCAGGAACAACGGCGACTCGCCGGTCACCAACCTTGATCTCGCCTCGGTGGAACTGATAGCCCAGTGGATGACCCAGCGCACCGGCCAGACCTATCGGCTGCCAACCGCGCAGGAGTGGGAATGGGCCGCTGCGGCGGACGGGGAGCAACCGGCCAAGAAGGACTACAACTGCCGCCTGGTGCTGGACGGGGAGCTGGTCAAGGGTCACAGTCTGATGTCGGTGAAGACCGGCACGCAGAACGGTTGGGGGATGTTCGGTTATCTCGGCAACGCTCAGGAATGGGTCCTGACCGGCGGCCGCGTATCGGTGCGTGGCGGTTCCTTCCAGACCACGTTCTCCAAGTGCGAGATCAGCCTCGACGAGCCCCACGACGGCAAGCAGGACGGCGCCACCGGTTTTCGCTTCGTCCGCGAAATGAACTGACCGCCGCGGGCTTTCACGGACACCGGATATCCGACAGGGACACATGGCGACGGTATCACTGCGAGCACTGGCGCGACGCTACGCCGATGGCGAAATCTCGCGCAACGATTATGTTCGCGAGCGACGCGAACTGGTGGACCAGGTGGTTGCCGGCAACCTGCAGCCCGTCGAACCCTCGCTCGCCCCGGTCAGCGCGGGCAGTGCACCACAGGAGCCCGCACCACCAACCGCCCGGCGAGGATCAGTAGCCGGCGACAGCGGTCGCAGCCGCCGGCCGGTGTTCATCGCCGCGGCGGTGCTGGTGCTTGGCACTGTCGTTGCGGCGGTCCTGCTGCTGGACAACGGCCAGCCCCCACTGCCAGAGGCCGGGCCGCCAGCACCAGTGCCGGCAGAGCCATCCGCGCCCCCGCCTGCACCGGAAATCGCGCTGATCAACGGCTTTCTTGCCGCTGACAGCTGGTCGGCCGAGTCCATCGCAAGCATGGCCGGGCGCTGGGCCGCCCTGCCCGCCGAGGCGCGCTCGCGCGCGCAGCGCAGCCCCGAATTCCGCAAGCTGGTCCAGGGTCTGCACAGCCAGATCGCGGAGGCCGAAGGCCTGGCCACGCTCGGCGGTGGCCAGGCGGCCAACGAGCGGCTGCGTGAGTTGCTGGATTTCGCCGGCCGCATGGATGTCCAGGACAGCACGGTGCGCGCT
>CAYGQN010000642.1:0-87 GCA_964351795.1 uncultured Gammaproteobacteria bacterium | reverse complement strand
AACTGCCGCCGGCCGCAGGAGACGATTCCGCCGCCGGCCCCAGCGATGCCGCCGCGCCCATCGAGCAAGCTGAGGAACGCGGCACCG
>CAYGQN010000641.1:0-1608 GCA_964351795.1 uncultured Gammaproteobacteria bacterium | reverse complement strand
GCCCCACCAGGCTCTGGCATGATCCGGGGCCGGCCAGCCAGCCAAACGGGGATCCCGCATGAACGACAAGCACTACGCCGAACTGGACGCCCGCCACGGCCAGTTCACCGCCCGCGCCGGCGACACCGTGGTCGCCAGCAGCGAGGACGTGATCATCCTGCGCGAGTTCTACCAGGGCCGGGCCCTGGCGCCGGTGGTGTACTTCCCCCCCGCCGCGCTGGTGCGCGGGTTCTACACCGAGAGCGACCACAGCACCCATTGCCCGATCAAGGGCGACGCCGGCTACTACGACCTCAACATCGGCGGCCGGGTGCTGGCGAACGCCGCCTGGTATTACGGGGATCCGGTGCCGGCCCTCGCAGGCCTCGCCCACTACGTGGCCTTTTACCCCGAGCACGTCAGCGTCACCCCTGCGCCGGAGTGATGGCGGCGGCCCGCCGCCGGGCCGGGCACACCGCGGACCGGCCCTTCCCATGGGCGCGGATCGGCTCCACGCAACCACAGCTCAGGCCGCACTTTCGGCATGACCCACAACCATCTGAATAGCTGAATTTTTCAGCCTTTTCGCAGACGCCCGGGCTTATCCTCGCCCTGCGCGAGCCTGATCGGCCGCGATACCCCGCGCCCTGCTGTCGCGGTGCAGCGCCAGGACGTGACAGGCCTCTCAGCCTGCGTATCCGGCAGGCCGCCGCCGGCGGATTTCTCCGGGAAACGCGATCCGCGTCTCACCGGCGACCTTCAGTTCACTCAAGTTAACAACTAAAACACCGCTTACACGCATAACCGCCGCCCGACCGCCGGCTGGCCCGCCCACGGACGTTCGCGCCGGGCCGGCCCCGGCGCCACCGGACCGACCCCCGGTGCAGATGCGGCACACCCGATTCATCTGGAGACACTGCCATGAACGTGGCCAGGATCCGCGAAGCACAACGCAACCCTGCCGACGCTGAAAAGCGCGAGCGCCTGCTGCACAAGGTCCGCGACCTTGCCGCCGAGCATCTCGGCGAAGCCGTGCGCCTGATGATGGACTACGCCGACGACGCCCTGTTCGAGCTGGCCGAGAAGTCCGAGAACGACGCCATGCAGCGCAGCTACTTCGACGCCATGCGCGAAATCCGCCTCAAGCGCGCCGACATGGAGCGCCAGTTCCGCGACGAGTTCCTGCAGGCGGTGACGGACAAGTGCACGCCCCGCAATCCCGAGGGCGCGGCCGCCCAGGTGCTGAGCATCGACGAGATGTCGCTGGTGGCCGAGGACGACTTCGAGGAAGACATCGCCGTTGGCAACATGGTCACCAAGATTGCCGGCAACTGCCAGGAGTCCTTGTTCACGCTGAACAAGCGCATCGGCTTTCTGCTGTACCGCGCCGACCTGAACAACGACAGCAACCCCTTCGGCCCGCGCAGCATCTGCGAATCCATGCGCAAGGCCGCCGCACCCATCGACTCGGGCATCGAGGTACGCCTGCTGCTGCTGAAGCTGTTCGACCGCTACGTGGTGGGCAGCAGCTTCAACCTGTACCAGGAACTGAACCAGTATCTCATCGAGCACAAGGTGCTGCCGACCATCCGCCCGGACAACCACCGCCGCGGTGGCGTGGTGCGTGCC
>CAYGQN010000640.1:0-1615 GCA_964351795.1 uncultured Gammaproteobacteria bacterium | reverse complement strand
CCCCCGCGGCACCCGCGCCCGCGGCGCCCGCTGTCGTCGGCGGTGATCGCACCGAAGAGCGCGTACCGATGACCCGCCTGCGCAAACGTGCTTCCGAGCGGCTGTTGCAGGCCCAGCACGAGAACGCCCTGCTGACCACCTTCAACGAGGTGAACATGCAGCCGGTGATGGATCTGCGCGATCGCTACAAGGACGCCTTCGAGAAACGCCATGGGGTGCGCCTGGGTTTCATGTCGTTCTTCGTCAAGGCCGCCATCGAGGCGCTGAAGCGCTTCCCGGTGGTCAATGCATCGGTGGATGACGACGCCATCGTCTACCACAGCTATTTCGATATCGGCATCGCCGTGTCGGCACCGCGCGGGCTGGTGGTTCCAGTGGTGCGCGACGCCGACGCGCTGTCCTTCGGCGAGGTCGAGGCGACCATCCGCGGCCTGGGTGAGAAAGCGCGCGACAACCAGCTCACCATGGAGGACCTCACCGGCGGGACGTTCACCATCACCAACGGTGGGGTATTCGGCTCGCTCGTGTCGACGCCCATCATCAACCCGCCGCAGAGCGCCATCCTCGGCATGCACAAGATCCAGGACCGGCCGATTGCCGAAAACGGCCAGGTGGTGATCCGCCCGATGATGTACCTGGCACTCACGTATGACCATCGCATCATCGATGGCCGCGAGGCGGTGCAGTTCCTGGTGACCATCAAGGATCAACTCGAAGATCCGCAGCGCATGCTGCTCGAGATCTGAGGGGCATGGGCATGGACAAGTACGACGTTGTCGTTATCGGTGCCGGCCCCGGAGGCTACGTGGCCGCCATCCGCTGCGCCCAGCTGGGCCTGAAGACCGCCTGCGTAGAGGGCTGGATCAACGAGGCCGGCAAGCCGGCGCTCGGTGGCACCTGCCTGAACGTAGGCTGCATACCGTCAAAGGCGCTGCTGGACTCCTCGCATCACTACGAGCACATCACGCAGCACGCCGCCGAGCATGGCATCAAGGTGGGCAAGGCGAGCATGGACGTGGACGCGATGATCGACCGCAAGGAAAAGATCGTCACCACGCTTACCACCGGTATCGCCGGCCTGTTCAAGAAGAACAAGGTCACCTGGCTGCAGGGCAGCGGCCGCCTGCTTGGCGGCCACAAGGTGGAAGTCACACCCACGCACGACGGCGAGAAGTCCACCGTCGAGGCTACCAACATCATCATCGCCACCGGCTCGGTGCCGGTTGCCATTCCCCCTGCCCCGGTGGACCAGGATCGCATTCTCGATTCCACCGGCGCGCTGGCGCTGCGCGAGGTGCCGAAGCGCCTCGGTGTGATCGGCGCGGGCGTGATCGGCCTGGAGGTCGGCAGCGTCTGGCGACGGCTGGGTGCTGAAGTCACGGTGCTGGAGGCCATGGACAGCTTCCTCGCAGCCGTGGATACCGACATCAGCAAGGAAGCGAAGAAGCTGCTGGAAAAGCAGGGGCTGGATATCCGCCTCGGCGCCAGGGTCACGGGTACGCAGGTGGGCAAGAAGTCCGTGACCGTGAGGTTCGACAGCGCCGGCAAGAGCGACACGCTGGAAGTCGACCGTCTGATCGTCGCGGTCGGCCGCAAGCCCAACACCGAGGGCCTG
>CAYGQN010000639.1:0-1619 GCA_964351795.1 uncultured Gammaproteobacteria bacterium | reverse complement strand
CCTGTCCGTCACCGCCACGATGCTACCGCGGCCGCCAGGGCTTCCTGCGAGGCGATGCCCTTGTGCAGCGCCGGCCCCACCGGCAGCGATTCCGGCCGCAGCACCAGGGCATGGTCGGGAAAGCGCGCGCGCTCGGCAAAATCCGCCAGCGCCTGCGCATCGCCGACGGTGGCCATGGCGTAGTTGGTCTTCTCGCTCAGCAGCGACAGGTGCAGGTGGAAATCGTGCTGCCGGTCGATGAAGTACAGGATTTCCTCGTCCCCGGCGATGAACGGTATGACCGGGTGCGGGCCGAAACTGCCCTCGCTCGCCAGGCCGAAACGCGCCCCGGTGGCCGCCAGGCCCCATTCGCACTTGCGGCGGGCGCATTCCAGGGCGCTGCCGCTGCGCTCGACTTCCCCGGAGAAGGTGCCGAGCGTGTCGGTGTCGGCCTCGAAAGCCTCCAGCGTGGCGCCGAGCCGCGCCTGCAATGGCGGCGCCAGGGCCCGCGCCTTGCCGTGACGCGTGGTGATGACAATGCGCTCGCCGCGGTAGTGCACGGCTAGGGGCCTGGCGTGGTGGGCATGGGGGCGGCTGCAATGGCTGAACGGGCCCTGCCATTACAGCCCGGCCACCAGCGCGCCGGCAAGCCCCTTCAGGCGAAATGCGCGCGGGTGCGGTTGGCGAAGGCCACCCGCGACAGCATCACCGGCACTTCCACCAGCACCCCGACCACCGTGGCCAGCGCCGCGCCGGATTCCAGGCCGAACAGGCTGATGGCCACGGCAACGGCAAGCTCGAAGAAGTTCGAGGTGCCGATGAGCGCGGCCGGCGCCGCGGTGTCGAAGGGCACCCGCCAGGCCCAGGCCCAGCCATAGGCCACCAGGAAAATCCCGTAGCTCTGGATAAGCAGCGGCACGGCGATCAGCGCAATCACCAGCGGCTGGGCGAGGATGGTCTGCGCCTGGAAGCCGAACAGCAGCACCACCGTGGCCAGCAGGCCCATGATGGAGAAAGGCTTCACGCGGGCGGTGAAGGCGCCGATGCGACCGTGGTCGCCGGTGCTGTCCAGGGCCCGCCGGGTGGCATAGCCGGCCGCCAGCGGAATCACCACGTACAGCACCACCGACAGCAGCAGTGTTTCCCACGGCACGACGATGTCCGTCACGCCAAGCAGCAGGGCCGCCAGCGGCGCGAAGGCGAACACCATGATGATGTCGTTGATGGATACCTGCACCAGCGTGTAGTTGGCGTCCCCGCGCACCAGCTGGCTCCACACGAACACCATGGCGGTACAGGGGGCGACGCCAAGCAGGATCATCCCGGCGATGTACTCGCGCGCCGTCGCTGGCGGCACCAGGTCGGCGAACAGGTGCTCGAAGAACAGCACCCCCAGCGCGGCCATGGTGAACGGCTTCACCAGCCAGTTCACCGTGAGGGTCACGCACAGGCCCTTGGGCTTGCGGCCGACGTCCTTCAGTGAGGCGAAGTCCACGTTGACCATCATCGGGTAGATCATCACCCAGATGAACACCGCCACCACCAGGTTCACGCGGGCATACTCCAGCGCCGCGATCGCCTGGAACAGGCCCGGCAGCAGCGCCCCCAGCGCCACGCCGGCGACGATGCACAGGCCGACC
>CAYGQN010000638.1:0-1620 GCA_964351795.1 uncultured Gammaproteobacteria bacterium | reverse complement strand
CTGGTGTCCAGGCCGCGGTCAACCGCAACAACTTGCCCCTGGGCGGCCGGTGCTCCGGGCTCGCCGACAACTGTCTGCATCGCGGGCCCTGAGCACCGCGGCGGTCATGGCCGACACTGCCGGGCAAGCCGATGCGGCCTTCATGGCGCGGGCGCTGGCGCTTGCCGGCCGTGGCCGCCTGACCACCCGGCCCAATCCGGCCGTGGGCGCTGTCATCGTGGCTGCCGGCCGGGTGGTGGGTGAAGGCTGGCACGAACAGGCCGGTCTGGCGCATGCCGAGATAGTCGCCCTGCAGGCCGCCGGCAGCCTGGCCCGCGGCGCAACCTGTTATGTCACGCTGGAACCCTGTGCGCACCACGGCCGCACCGGCCCCTGTGCCGATGCGCTGATCGCCGCCGGCGTGGGGCGGGTGGTGGTGGCATCCGCCGATCCCAATCCCCTGGTAGCCGGTGAGGGCATCGCGCGGCTTCGCGCCAGCGGCATCGAGGTGCAGCAGGGCCTGATGGAAGGGCCCGCCAGGGCACTGAACCGCGGCTTCCTGCAACGCATGGCCAGCGGGCGGCCGTACCTGCGGCTGAAGATCGCGGCCAGCCTGGACGGGCGCACGGCGATGGCCTCGGGCGAGAGCCAGTGGATCACCGGCCCTGCCGCGCGGGCCGACGTGCAGCGGCTGCGGGCGGCGAGCGGTGCGATTCTCACCGGCATCGACACGGTGCTGGCCGATGATCCCCGCCTGACCGTGCGCGGACCGCTCGCCGCCCAGCTGCCCGGCCAGCCCCTGCGCGTGGTCGCCGATTCCGCGCTGCGCATACCGGCGCGGGCAAAACTGCTGCACGAGCCGGGTGAGTGCCTGCTGCTCACCGCGGTGGCCGATGCCCGGCCGCCGGTCGGTGCCACGGTGTTGTCCTGCCCGGGCCCCGATGGCCGTGTCGACCTGGCTGCGGCACTGACGGCGCTCGGCCAGCGGCAGGTGAACGATGTGCTCGCGGAGGCCGGGCCGCGCTTGAGTGGTGCGTTGCTGGCCGGCGGGCTGGTGGACGAGCTGGTGCTGTATCTCGCGCCGCGCCTGCTGGGTGACGGCGCGCGTGGCCTGGCCAGCCTGCCGGGCCTGGAGCGTCTGGCGGACGCGCCGGCGCTGGACCTGGTGGATACCCGCCAGGTCGGCGGCGACCTGCGCCTGACACTGGTGCCGGCGCGCGCGCAGGCTTTCCGATAAAATACCCGGCCCACATCCGACAGGCAGCGACAGTGTTTACAGGCATCATCCAGGCGACCGGCGCCATCCGCCAGCGACAGCGCAGCGGCACCGATGCGGTGTTCGAGATCGACGCCGCCGACCTGCCACTCGGCGAAGCCGGCCTCGGCGACAGCATCGCCGTGAACGGCGTGTGCCTGACGGCGGTGAACCTGTCGGCCGGAAGCTTCCGCGTGGATGTCTCCGCCGAGACGCTGGCCTGCACGACCCTCGGCGATCTCGATATCGCCAGCCCGGTCAACCTGGAGATGGCGCTGACGCTGTCCACCCCGCTCGGCGGGCACCTGGTCAGCGGTCACGTGGACGGCATCGGCACCGTGGTGAGCATCCACGAGGAGGATCGCTCGGCACGCTACCGCTTCCGT
>CAYGQN010000637.1:0-1627 GCA_964351795.1 uncultured Gammaproteobacteria bacterium | reverse complement strand
GCGCCATGGAGGGCGCGCGAGCGTTAGCGGGGCGGGTCACCGCCGCGACACCCACCCAAACCCGCGGCAACCCGAACGAAGCCACCCGACCCAGCCTCGGCGCTATTGCGGCTGAAGCCGCTCCTACGGGGGCTTCGACGCGTGGGAGGATTCGCGGCTGAAGCCGCACCCCGCGACGGGGCAGGGCACACGCGAGCGGCGCCCCGCCCGCGCGGGCAGGTCATCAGGCCGGCCGGCGACCATGCACCACTGTCATGGGCGCACCCGGAGGCGACTCGGCCCCCGCATAATCAAAGCCGGCGTTGTCCATCATCTCCCGCAGCTCCGCCAGTGTGTAGGCATCACCCCCGGGCGTCTGTCGCAGCATCTGCATCGCAAACATTGCCGGCCGCGCAGGCGCCACCCGGCTGTCGTCCGGGACGAACTCCAGCACGTACAGACCAGCGCCCGGGCGCATGGCGGCGCCGACCCGCCGCAGGAAATTGATGTTCGTTTCCATATCGAAGTGGTGCAGGAAATTCGGCACCAGCACCGCATCGTAGTCCGTCCCGAAATCCACCTCGAAGGCATCCCCCGGCAACAGCCGGATGCGCTCGGCAACGCCGGCCGCCTGCGCGTTCTCCATTGTCACCGCCAGCACATTGTCCCAGTCCACCGCCGTGATGCCGGCCAGTGGAAAACGCAGTGCGACGTGAATACCGAAGGCACCGGGTCCGGCAGCGATATCCAGCACCCGGCTGGCGCGGTCATCAGGCACCTCGACCAGCCCTGCCAGGAAAGCCGCCGGCATCTGCTGCAGGCCGGTCATCGAGCGCGCGAAATCCACCCACATGGGATGGCCGGGCTCGTCCGAACCACGCGGCGTGGTCACTACCCCGCCCTTGCGTACCGCCGCCGCCACGTCACCGATATCACGGATGAAGAAATCGCTGAGCAGGAAATCCGTCATGGCACCGATGTACTGCGGCGAACGCTTGTCCAGAAACGCCGCCGTATCGGCCGCAAGGGTGTAGCTGCCAGCCTGCTTGTGCAGGAAGCCCAGCACACTGAGGTAGTCACACAGGATGCGTACACCACGCTCGCTCGCCTGGCAGCGTTCGGCGATGGCCACGGCCGTGGTCGCGCCCTCGCCGATGGCGGTGAACACATCAAGGTCCACTGCACCCTTGATGACCGCGGAAGTAAGGTACCCCTGCACTGCCCCGAAAATCCGATCCGGCGTTACCGCCCCTGCTTCACTCATCGACGCGCCCCTGTAAGTGCCGTTGGCCATGCGGCGGCGCCCTGGGCGCTCGACGCTGGCGAGCCAACCATGGCATCGGTTTGGGGCTGCGGCAAGGGCCGGCTGCGAACAGCACACGCCGGACCGCCGCCGACCGGACCGGCACATGCAGCCACCCACAGAACCCGGCGCAACCACCATCGCGATACCCACCCACAACCACGGCACCCATAACGAAGCCACCAGAACCCAACGCCGGGGGTGTTCGCGGCTGAAGCCGCTCCTACGGGGGCTTCGGGTCAGGGGAGCGGAGGCGTTGCGGCCGAAGCCGGCCAGGCGCGGCGGGGGGTCGCCCCGCGCGCCTGCGGGCGCGAGCGCAGCAGGAAGCGAGCACGCGAACGCCGG
>CAYGQN010000636.1:0-1639 GCA_964351795.1 uncultured Gammaproteobacteria bacterium | reverse complement strand
ACCGCCGGTGTAGGTCGTGATCCCCGCGAGATCCAGCACGCCACCGGCGAGGCTGCGCAGGGAGGCGGTGTCCACGCTGCCGCCAAGGGCGGTGAAGGTCGTGCCGGCGCCGGACAGGGTCAGCCGGGCCCTGGTGTTCATGGTCAGGCTGTCGACGGTGCCACTGACGCCGCCGGCCAGGCTTATCTGGTCCGCGGTGTTGATGATGACGTCGTAGGTCTGCCCACCGTTGCCGTTCAGCGGCACCAGCGGGTTGGAATCCCAGCGCAGCGGATCGGTGTAGTCGCCGTTGCCGCCGAGCCAGGTGGCGGTGGCCGCACCGGCGTTCTGGGTGAGAAGGGCGGTGGCAATGGCGCAGGCAAGCGCGGTTCGATGGATTGACATCGAGTGATTCCTTTCCGGTTTCCGGGTCGCCTCTTTCCCGAGTGTCGCGCCCTGTCCGGGCCACGACGGGCTGGAAGTTAGCACACATCCCCGCCGCCGGGGCCGCGTGTGTCGGCCAGTTCACAGAATTCATCGATCTGCCTGTCAACCGTTTGCCGGCCTCGCGCGTTGAGACAGCGGGAACGGACCAACAGCGAGAGCCTGCATGATGGACAGCCTGAACATGGCCGCCCGCCGCTTCGGCTTCGGCATGAGCGCCGCCGAGGCTGATAGCCCCCTGTCCGGCCGCGACTGGGTCGCCCGCCAGCTCACCGCACCGACGCCCGGCGCCAGCGGCAACGAGGCCGCGGACATCCTGGCCCGGTTCCTGGCCGCCACCCGGACCGGTGGCGGGGCGGCCGGGATCGCCGATGCCGTCAGGGCCGTGCTGGTGCCGGCCTATGCCGGGCAGGCCCTCGCCCGTACCCGCCGCGTCGTCTCTACGACCCTGCCCGTACGCGAGCGGCTGACCTGGTTCTGGAGCAATCACCTGGCGGTGTCGGTGGACAAGGTGCCGGTGCTCGGCCTGGCGGGTGCGTACGAAGTCGAGGCCATAGGCCCGCAGGTGACCGCGCGCTATGCAGACATGCTGCTGGCGGCGCTGCGGCACCCGGCGATGCTGCTGTACCTGGACAACGCCCGCTCGGTCTCGCCCGAGGCCGGCCTGCTGCGTCGCTTCGGCGCGCGCCTGGCCCAGCGTGGCAGCCAGCCGGGGTTGAACGAGAACCTGGCGCGCGAGGTGCTGGAGCTGCACACACTCGGCGTGGACGGCGGCTATGGCCAGCAGGACGTGAACGCCCTGGCGCGGCTGCTCACCGGCTGGTCCCTCGGTGGCGGTCGCGGGCCGCTGGCGGCCGGCACCCCGGGACGATTCCTGTTCCGGGAGCGCCTGCACGACCCCGGCAGCAAGCAACTCCTCGGTCGCCGCTACGGCCCGGGCCTGGAGGAATCCGAGCGCGCCCTGCGCGACCTGGCCGTGCACCCGGCCACGGCCGCGCACCTGAGCGCCAAGCTGGCCAGGTATTTCCTTGGCGAGGCGCCGCCGGCGCTGGTGCAGGCAATGCGCCGGGCCTGGCTCGACAGCGAGGGGGATCTCGGTGTGGTCACGGCCACCCTGATCAGCCACGAAGCGGCCTGGTCGGGCCCGCCCGGGCGGTTCCGTCCGCCGGAGGAACTGCTGGGCTGCGCGCTGCGCCTGCTCGGCGTGGTCCCGGCC
>CAYGQN010000635.1:0-1646 GCA_964351795.1 uncultured Gammaproteobacteria bacterium | reverse complement strand
GATGTCGCGCCAGCGGCCCCGGCATTACCGGCATTCTCGAACACCTGGGGGATATCACCGCTGCCGCTGCTGAGGGCGCCCACCAGGTCGAGGCTGCCGAAGGGCACCATCACGGTGCCGCCCTGGCGGATGTGCTGGGCCTGCAGGGTGAGCCGCCCGCCGGCGCTCAGCGGAATGTCCCGCGCACCGGGGACGCCGCCGATGGACAGCAGGGCGTCCTCGCCACGCAGGGCGATGTCGAATTCGGTCAGCGTGGTCGGGTAGATGCGGGCAGCGTTGAGTTCCAGGTCGCCGACGGTCTCGAATCGGCCCTGGATTTCCGGGAACTGCGCCAGCGACAGCCCGGGCACCGGAATGCCGCGCAGGCGGATGTCGGCGCTGGCGTTCAGGCTGATGGGTGCGCCCGTGCGGCTGCCATTGCTGCCGAAACCGCGCGTGCTGCTGAAGCCGATGATGTCGATGAGGTCGGCATTGACCGTCAGCTGGCCCAGGCCGCCGGTGGGTTCGAACAGGTTCCTGACCAGGTCCTCCGACACCCGGAACCGGCGGTTGTCCGAGCCCATGGAGAACCGGGGTGCGGCCAGGTTGACGCTGACGTCCGTGGCCGACAGCACCGGGGCATCGAAACTGATCCCCCCCTCCAGGTTCAGCGAGAACGAGGACGTCAGGCGGATCTCCGCCGGGATCTCCGAGAACGGGTTGACGCCGTCGGCGCGCAGTTCCTGGAACACCTGCCGTGCACCGAGGTTCAGGAAGTCGAAGCCGCCCGCGACCACCCGCGCCGGGTCGACCACGGCGAGCCCGTCCACGCCGGGACCGGCCAGTGTGCCACCGGCGTCAACGGCGGGCTCTAGCAGTGCCGCCGAGAAGCCGGTCGAGTCGAAATCCAGCCATACCGGGTCGAAGGCCCGTGCCGCACCCAGGGCGACGATGCGTTCGGTTTCCGGAAAGGCGTTGAGGCCGCCGCCGGCGAACGCCGCATTGCCCTCGCGGTTGCCGATGTCCAGGCGGACTTCCAGCAGCCCGCCGGGCGCATTGCCACCGCCGGCCGCGCGCATGGCGCCGTAGGGCAGTATGCCTTCGCTGGCAACCAGGGAGATGCTGCCGCCACTGGTCTCACTTGTTTCCGTGGTCAGCAGCGGCAAGCCGAGCCTGTCGAAGCTCACCAGGTCGACCGTGCCGCTGGCGCCGTTGGCGTTGACGCGGGCGCCGGTTGCGGTCACCACGTAGCCGCGATCGGCCTGCAGCCGGACGGCGCCGCCGACCAGGACATCACCGCTGCGCCGGCCCTCGGCATCGACCACGATCCGCGACAGGCCCGACACATCGGCGCTGGCCGTGTCGGTCATCCAGATCCCCTGGGCCCGGAAGTCCACTTCCTCCCCGCCGTCGACCAGGCGCGCAGTGATGTCGCCTGCCGGGGCGATCAAGGCGCCGCCGAGCACAATGCGATCATCGGCCTGGAGGTTGATGCGCCCTTGCGGATTGACGCGAACCACGCTGCCGCTGCCCGTGCTGATGCCGGCAAAAAGGGCATTGCCGGGGGCGAAGAACGCGCGCGAGGTCGACAGCGTGAGGCTGCTTGGCTGGCGCTGGACCAGCTCGGGCAGGGCCGTCGTGGAAAACCCGCGCAGGTCAGTGCCGGT
>CAYGQN010000634.1:0-1652 GCA_964351795.1 uncultured Gammaproteobacteria bacterium | reverse complement strand
GATCGAGGGGGTGATGGCCGTGCAGCCGACCACGTCTGGCTGCAGTTCGCGCAGCCGCTCCCCGACCTCCTCCTCGGAGAGATTGTTCGTCATGGCATCGACGAAGTGCACCTCGAAGCCCGCCGCCTTCAACGGTCCGGCCAGGTAGGCCGCCCAGGCCGGCGGCCAGTTGCCGGCGATTTCGGCGCCGCCGGAGTGGTAGTTCGGATGCACGAGTACGATTCGCATGGCTCAGCCCTCCCTTGGTGTCAATAAAAACTGACACAGGCGGATTTGAGCAAAGTTGACACAAGTCAAGCGCGATTCAGGCCGCGCGGAACCACCATCGTGCTGGTCCGCGGCAGCCCTCGCGACAAGCCGATCCCCGCGGGCGAGCGCCCGCGCTTCGACGCGGCATCGCCCCGGCGCTTTGCGGCTGTCATGCCACTGTCACAAGCGACATGCACTTTTTTGCGGTGGAAGCTTCGCGCACACGGTTGTGCCTTGCCAGGGTACTGGTGTGCCTGTGCTTGGCCGTGTTCGCTGTCGTACCGGTCCGCGGGTTTGAATTTCCCTTCCAGGTTGACCTGGGCGCCAACGCCCACGACTTTGTGATCGACGCCACGCGCGGCGTTATCCATGCGTCACTGCCGGGTGAGAACGCTATCGTCACGGTCCCGCTCGATCGCCTGCGGGTGGATTCGCGCACTGTGGTCGGATCAGTGCCGCGCGGCCTGGACGTGGATCCGGACGGGGCCGCGCTCTACGTCGCGCTGAACGGTTCAGGGTCGGTGGCCGTGGTCGATCCCGACCAGGGCTTGCTGACAGACACGCTGGATATCGGCAGCGAACTCCGCCATCCGTCGACCTGGGACGTCGTGGCCCCGGCGCCGGGCTTGCTGTTCGTCAGCGCCAATCCAAGCAGCGGCGGTCTTGCCCACCTGGTGCGCGTGGAGACGGGCCCGAGCCTGACTGCCACGCGCGTCGCCGACAACAGGTTCATTCGTGCGGCGCCGAGCCTGGAACTGTCGCGTGACAGGCAGTTCCTGTATGTCGGTGAAGGCTTTTCCCCCAATTCCCTGTACAAGCTGGACCTTGGTAGCCCGACCGCACCAGTCATCGCCGAGGATGACCACGGAACCGTGTCCGGGACCAGCATCATCGAGCCCTCGCCCGAGGGCGGGCGCGTGCATCTCGGCAGCGGCCAGATCCTCGATGCCGGCTCCCTGGATGTGTTGGCCTCGCTGGTCTCCGGTGTTCCCCGCTTCGCCCGAACGCAGCCCAATACGCTCTACATTGCCATGGGCAGTGTCGAGCCGGATGCGTTCAGCCTGCGCGAGTACAACGCGAGTACGCTGGCGCAGACCGGCAGCCGCACGCTCGCCTGCACGACCGGTTCCTCGGTGGCACCCCAGCGGTTCCGGATAGCGCCCGATGACTCGGCTTTCGTGATGCTTAATGGCGACCATCTGTGCGGGCAATTGATCCTGCCGGACCTCGACGCCGGTTACCTGCATTTTGCATCGACAGCCGCCTCGGCGCCGGAGGCGGCGGGCAGTGTGTCGGTGTCGGTATGCCGGGCCGGGGGGGATACAGGTTCCGTATCGGCCGCCCTCAGTGCCATCGACGACCCCCCCCAGCCGGGCACCCACTACACCAAGCCCGCTACGCCG
>CAYGQN010000633.1:0-1670 GCA_964351795.1 uncultured Gammaproteobacteria bacterium | reverse complement strand
CGCAGCGAGGCCGATCGCCGGGTTGTCCACAATCGCCTGACGCCGCGAGGCCGGCGGGTAATGAAGGCCGCCCCGCCGCTGCTGCACGAGGAATTCATGCACCGGTTCCGCGCCCTGCCCGAGGCACGCCAGCAGGAGATGGTCGCCACGCTGCGCGAAATCGCGGCGATGATGGGTGCCGATGCCTGCGACGCCGAGCCCATGCTTGCCTTCGGGACCGACGTCGAGGACGGCGGCAAGCTCACCTCGCACTGAGCCACGGCGTCAGCCGCCCGGTGCCTCCCCGCCGGGCGGCAGCCACTCGGCAAAGCCGGTGACGGCGGCCAGCACCAGGGCGTAACGCACGCCCTTGCCAATGCCGGTGAGGGTGAAGAACAACCAGAACCGCACCCGCATGATGCCGGCGATGAAGGTCAGCGCGTCGCCACCAATCGGCGCCCAGGCCATCAGCAGCGACCACACCCCGTAGCGGTTGAACCAGCGTTGCGCACGGCCAAGGTTGTCCTGGCGAAACGGAAACCAGGGCCGGTCGGCAAAGTGCAGCAGGTAACGGCCGAGCACCCAGTTCACCGCGGCACCCAGGGTGTTGCCAGCGGTTGCCACCAGCCACAGCAACCACGCGTCGTGGCCGGCCGCCAGCAGGCCGGCGAACAGGATCTCCGAGTACGCCGGCAGCAGGGTTGCGGCGGCAAAGGCGGTCAGGAACAGGCCGAGATAAACCGACACGGCTCAGCCGCGCCGGCGCTGCCGCTCGGCGGCGCTGGAGACCAGCGCCTGGAACACGCGCCGCTGGGCAGGCTGGTAGACCAGGTATTCCGGGTGCCATTGCACGCCCATGCGAAAGCTGGCGGCGGGATCCTCGATGGCCTGGACGAGGTTGTCGTCATCGATGCCGGTCACGTCCAGACCCGTACCCACCGCGTTGACGCCCTGCTTGTGCAGGCTGTTGATGAGCAGGCTCTCGTCGCCGACCGTTCGGGCAAGCATGGAGCCGGCTTTCAGGTGCAGCCACTTCACCGGAAAGGGGGAATGCAGGTCCAGGGTGTGCCGTCGCAGTTCGCGCAGGCTGGGGTGCAGGGTGCCGCCGTAATGCACGTTGATGAGCTGGGCACCGCGGCAGATGCCGAGCAGCGGCCGGTCCGACTGCACGGCCTCGTCGATGATGCGACGCTCGAAATCGTCCCGTGGCGGATCATAGTCCCCGTCGGCGCGCGCGGCATGGCCGTACAGCTGCGGGTGCACGTCCGTGCCGCCACCGATGATGTAGCCGGACACCCACGACGGCGGTGTACTCCGGTCGGCCGAGATCTGCACACTGCGCCCGCCGGCCAGCCAGACGTTGAAGGCCGTGCACAGGCGCGCCGTCCGCCCACCCCGGGCCGGGCCGGTGATGGCAATCAGCGGGCGTCCGGATCGACCAGCCACTGCTCACTCCGGTCCGCCCAGTCGTCCAGCCATTCGGTCAGGCCGCGCGCGGCGAAGCGCTGCCATGACTCGCGCATGGCGTCCAGGCGCTGAGGATCGGCCGCCAGGTGCTCGACCTGCAACCAGCGCTGCAGGTTGGCGGCTGCGGTGGCCTCATCGGTCGGTAGCGCCGTGTTGGCGCTGACCTTGGCCGGCCCGACCAAGCGATCGGTCAGGCCGTGCTTCGGTTCGAGGCCGGCCCGGGA
>CAYGQN010000632.1:0-1672 GCA_964351795.1 uncultured Gammaproteobacteria bacterium | reverse complement strand
CGCGCCGGCTGGTCGGTGGTGGATGGCACCAATGGTTCAACCGCCGAGTTATGCGACATTGTTAAGTCTCAGAGCTTTGATATAATTGGGCTTTCCTGCAGCGGCTCCAACGGAGTCGATACTATCGGCACCCTCATCCGCAAGCTGCGGCACGCGTCGCTCAACAAGGGTGTGGGAATCATGGTCGGGGGCAATATTTTCAGTAACGACGCTGAGCTTGCCGGGCGTGTTGGCGCAGACGCCACCGCCCGCGATGCGGTGCACGCGCCACTGCAAGCCGAGAACCTCCTTCAGCTCATGTCGTCCCGACACCACCAGACTTAGCTCAACGCCCGTCAGCGCCGGGCGAGCGCCAGGAACACTGGAAAATAGTGGACACATCACATCGCAGCTTCGCTTTCCCGGAACGGTTCCTCGCTGACATCGATCCGAACACGCTCTCGTCCCTGCTGGAGACCGCGGCGGACGTGGCCCTGGTCCTCGATGACGAGGGCATCATCCAGGACGTTGCCTGTACAGATACCGACGCGCTGCCGGCAAACTTCAACAGCTGGCCCGGCAGCACCTGGTCCAGCACGGTAACCGCCGACAGCCGCGACAAGGTCGATGCCCTGCTCAACGACGCCGGCAACGTCACTGCGCCGCGCTGGCGCCAGGTCAACCACCCGGCCGTGGATGGTGACAACGACGTTCCCATCCGCTACACAGCCATCCGCCTCGGTAAAACCGGCCGCATCATCGCCATCGGCAAGGAAATGCGGGCGCTGGCGCAGTTGCAGCAGCGCCTGGTGGACGCCCAGCAATCCATGGAGCGCGACTACTCGCGGCTGCGCCAGGCCGAAATGCGCTATCGCCTGCTGTTCCAGGAAGCCATGGAGGCCGTGCTCATCATCGACAGCACCACCCACCGCGTGGTGGAGGGCAACCCGGCGGCCGCGCGCATTGCCGGGCTGGCGCCGGAGGCCATCGTCGGCAAGGTATTCCCCGACGACTTCCACTGCTCGCGACCGAACGAGGTACTGAGCCTGTACGCAGGCCTGCTGAGCAACGGCAAGGCCGACAGCGTCGGTATCGCGCTGTGCGAGGAGCAGCACCATTACCTGTTGTCCGGTTCCCTGGTACGCAACGGCACCGATACCCATTTCCTGCTGCGCCTCTCCCCGCAGGGCTCGACCCAGGTAACGCCGCCACGCAGCAACGGCGAACGGGAGCTGGAAATGATCGTCGAGCGCATGCCCGACGCCTTCGTGGTGACCGATGCGGAAGGGCGCATCGTCACCGCCAACCGGGCGTTCCTGGATCTCGCCCAGCTTGGCAGCGCCGGCCAGGTGCGCGGCGAGCAACTGGCCCGCTGGCTGGGCCGGCCGGGCGTGGACATGAATGTCATGCGCTCCAACCTGCGCCAGCACGGCACTCTGCGCCTGTTCCAGACCCACCTGCGCGGGGAGTACGGCTCGGAAACCGAGGTGGAAATCTCGGCCGTGAGCGTGCCGGAGATGCAGCAGCCCTGCATGGCCTTCACCATTCGCAGCGTCGGCTCCCGGCTGCGCAAGAGCATGGGCAACACGCAGAACCTGCCGCGTTCGGTCGAACAGCTCACCGAGCTGGTTGGCCGGGTACCGCTGAAGGACCTGGTGCGCGAGGCGACCGACGTCATCGAGCGCCTGTGCAT
>CAYGQN010000631.1:0-1678 GCA_964351795.1 uncultured Gammaproteobacteria bacterium | reverse complement strand
GGTCACGCAGGATTTCCACGCGCTCGACGGTGTCGATGTCCGAGTGCAGGTAACGAACGGCGACCCCGTTGTCGGCGAGGTAATCGGTGAGATCCTCGGCCATGCGCTTGGTGAGGGTGGTCACCAGTACCCGCTCGCGGCGCTCCACCCGCAGGCTGATCTCCGAGAGCAGGTCGTCGACCTGGGTGGTGGCCGGACGGACCTCGATCTGCGGGTCCACCAGCCCGGTAGGGCGCACCACCAGCTCGGTGACATGGTCGGCATGCTGCTTCTCGTAGGCGCCGGGGGTGGCGGACACGAAAATGGTCTGCGGCGCCATGCGCTCGAACTCCTCGAACTTCAGCGGCCGGTTGTCGAGCGCCGATGGCAGCCGGAAGCCGTATTCAACGAGGTTTTCCTTGCGGGAGCGATCGCCCTTGTACATGGCCCCGAGCTGCGGAATGGTCACGTGGGATTCATCGACGATGAGCAGGGCGTTGTCGGGCAGGTAATCGAACAGGCAGGGCGGAGGCTCGCCGGCGCCACGACCGGACAGGTAGCGCGAATAGTTCTCGATGCCGGAGCAATAGCCGACTTCCAGGATCATCTCCAGGTCGAATCGCGTGCGCTGCTCCAGGCGCTGGGCCTCGACGAGCTTGTTCAGGTCCCGCAGCTGCTTCAGGCGTTCAGTCAGTTCCTCCTTGATCTGGTCCACCGCGCCGAGCAGGGTCTCCCGCGGCGTGACGTAATGGCTCTTGGGGTAGACGGTCAGGCGCGGCACCCGGCGCAGCACCTCGCCGGTGAGCGGGTCGAACCAGGCCAGGGACTCGATTTCGTCGTCGAACAGTTCGATCCGCACCGCCTCACGCTCGGATTCCGCCGGGTAGATGTCGATGACATCGCCGCGCGAGCGGTAGGTGGCGCGGTGCAGTTCCAGGTCGTTGCGGGTGTACTGCAGCTCTGCCAGCCGGCGCAGGATGGCGCGCTGGTCCATGCGGTGGCCGCGGACCAGGTGCAGGATCATACCGTGGTAGGCGGCCGGATCACCCAGGCCGTAGATGCTGGACACCGTCGCCACGATGATGGCGTCCTCGCGCTCCAGCAGCGCCTTGGTGGCCGACAGGCGCATCTGGTCGATGTGGTCGTTGATGGAGGCGTCCTTCTCGATATAGGTGTCGGTCGAGGGGACGTAGGCCTCCGGCTGGTAGTAATCGTAATACGACACGAAATACTCCACCGCGTTGTTCGGGAAGAACTCGCGGAACTCGCTGTACAGCTGCGCGGCCAGGGTCTTGTTCGGCGCCAGCACCAGCGTGGGGCGCTGCACGTGATTGACGACGCTGGCGATGGTGAAGGTCTTGCCCGAGCCGGTGACCCCCAGCAAAGTCTGGTGCGCCAGGCCATCCTCCAGCGCCTGGATGATGCTGGCGATGGCCTGCGGCTGGCCGCCGGCCGGGGCGAAGGGGGACTGGAGTTCAAAACCTGCGGACATGGTCGTGTTCGGCTCGGTGTTTCCACGCCCCGGACGGGGCCAACCGGCGATCCTGCGCTGCCCGGCCGGAGCGATCAACCGCCACGGACACCAAATACCGCCAAATCGGGATTGATTCGACAGGCAAGGATGAGTAATCTTGCCGCCGCTGCTGTTCCCCGGTAGCTCAGTTGGTAGAGCGGGTGACTGTTAATCACTAGGTCGGCG
>CAYGQN010000630.1:0-1680 GCA_964351795.1 uncultured Gammaproteobacteria bacterium | reverse complement strand
ACGCCGGCACGGTGATCAATCTCACCGGGCAGTCGCCCGACTGGTTCACCGGCCTCACGGTCGGGTTCGGCGGCCGTACCGAGATGAGTGTCGTCGGTGGCGCGGTCATCAACATCGGCGCCAGCGGCATGCCCGGCGTGCCCTCCGGGCTGACGGTGGGCGCCGACGTGCCAGCCATCATCGGCGGACCTTTCGGCGGCGAGTCGACGCTGACGGTCAGCGGCCCCGGCAGCCGCATCAGCGTCAACGGACCCGACATCGTCGGCGCCGTCGGCACCAGCAGCACGGCCGTGAACTTCTTCGAGGCGGCGGGTGTACCGGGCGTGGACAACCCGCCCGGGCGTGGCACCCTGAACATCACCGACAGCGCCGAGGTCGTGTTCACCAAGGCACCCGGCGGCAGCGCGCGCTTCTTCGTCGCCGACACCCTCGATTCGATCGGCATCGTGAACATCAACACCGGTGGCCTGCTCGATGCCGGCGATTTCTTCGGCCTGGGCACCGACCTCAACGGCGCCGAAGGCCAAGGCACGGCCGAACTCGACATAGCCTCCGGCGGCACACTCGCGGCCACCCGGATCACCATCGGCAAGCCCGCCCGGGCCAGGGTGACCGGCCTGGACTCGGCCCTGACGGTGAGCGCTGACGGGGCCGTCAACGTGCATGGCACCCTGACCGTGACCGACAACGCCGCGGTGGCATTCGCGCAGACCGGCACGCTCAACACCAACACCGGCGAGCTTGTGCTGGACAACGCCACGGTAGCCTTCAGCGCCCCGGACAGCGGCCTGAACGTCAACGGCGGGACGCTGGACATCCGTGCCGGCGCGCAGGTGAACGGCGCGCAGTTCCTGGCCACCGCGGTGCTCGACTCGCAGATCCTGGTGCGGGACGCGGGCACGGTGGTGAACATCGACGCACAGTCCCCCGATGCCTTCACCGGCCTCACCCTCGGGTTCGGCGGCTCCTCGAGCATGAACGTGAGCGACGGCGCGCAGGTGCGCATCGGCCAGGGCGGCGGCGCTGCGCCATCGTCCGGCTTCGGCATCGGGCTGGGCTTCCCGGCGGTGCTGGGCGGCCCCATCCCCGGCCTGAGCACACTCACCGTCGAGGGCGCGGGCTCGTTGCTGCGCGTGGAGGGTGACGCAGTGGGTGGCGCGGTGGGCAGCGGCACCGGGATCCGTGCGTTCTTTGCCAACCAGCTGGGTATTCCGGACCTGCCCAACCCGGGCGGCGACGGGATACTGAATGTCATCAACGGCGGCCAGGTGCTGTTGCTGGCGACGCCCGGCGGCAGTTCCGGGCTGGTGGTCGCCGACAGCGCCAACGCCAGCGGCGAGGTCCACGTTCACGGTGGCGGCGCGCTGCTGGACGCGGGGCAGCGCTTTGCCGTGGGCGTGGACGAGACCGACGCCAGCGCCGGCGTCGGCCTGCTGCGCATCGGCGCCGGCGGCCGGGTGCAGACCGGAACCCTGCTTGTCGGCGCGCAGTCCAGCGTGGTCCTGGAGGGCGGCACGCTCGCATTCGTTTCCCTGGAAGCCCCGCCCGGAAACTTCCAGTGGCTCAGCGGCACCCTGGAGAGCAACGCGCCTGCCTTCCATATCGGCAGCGGCGGCCTGCTCGGCAACATGTACACCACCGAGCAGCAGCGGGCGCTGACCTCCACGCAGAGTATCGTCG
>CAYGQN010000629.1:0-1682 GCA_964351795.1 uncultured Gammaproteobacteria bacterium | reverse complement strand
GGTGCTGACGATGTGCTTCTCCGGCATCATGCTGGCGGACTGGTTCATCGTGCGCCCGCGCCTGCCTGAGGCCCTGCGCGAGGCCGGCGCCCGCGAGGACATCAACGCGGCCGGCATCCTGACCATCGGCCTCGGCCTGCTGCTGGCGCACTACCTGCTGGCCGGGCTGGTGCCGGTGCAGATCCTCACCGCACTGGCCACCTCCTTCATCGCCTACCCGGCCCTGCGCCTGACGCTGCTGCGGCCGCGCCCGGCCTGAGCCGTCCGCTCAGGCGGTGATGAGCTTCACCGCCCAGAGCGTCCAGATGAGCAGCTGCACGAAAAAGAAGCTGGCGCGCACGAGCACCATGGGCTTGGACGTGGAGAGCATGTGTGCCAACGACTGTGCGATTCGCGCCGCCAGCACCACCAGCGCCAGGCCATCGGTGATGTCGGTCCGGCCCATGATGATCGCCAGGCCCAGCAGGCCCACCGGGATGGCCAGGTACTCCAGCGAGTTGGCATGGGCGCGCGTGATGCGCTGGCCGTAGGCAGGCAGGTCGCGGCCATCGGCCTGGAAGGTGTTGAGCGCCTTGTTGCCGCCGGTGAACACGGCGAAGCGCGCGACGATCAGCACGTAGGTCAGTATCAGTGACCACAGGACCAGGCCCGTCAGGGCCACCGCACTTGCACTCATCGGTTGCTCTCCGTCTTGTTGGATGATGCCCGGGGCAGACCGTCGCCGGGGCCGGGCTGCGATTATGCGCCATCGCCTGAGCCGGCGGGGCCGCACCGGCTCAGGCGGCGCTGCGCGTCCACGCCCCGCCGGCCTCGGCCGCGCGGCCGTCCTCGGCCAGCTTGATGAGCCCCGACAGCAGCGAGCGCGCGGCCAACGGCCACGCCTGCGGCGGGATATCGGTGTACACCGCGGGCACGAGCTGTTCGGGCGTCCTCGGCGTGCTGTCCAGTGCCTGGAACAGCGCGGTCTCGCGCTCGGCGCGATGGGCCAGGTAGCGGCGCACCAGCGCCTTGCCGTCGCGCTCGGGAATGCCGTGCGCGGGATACAGGGTGCCCAGGGACGTATCCAGCAGGCGCTGCAGGCTCTCCAGGTAGGTGCGCAGGTGGCCCTCGGGCGGGTCGATGATGATCGTGGAGAGGGTGGAGCACATGTCGCCGACGATACCTGCGCCGTAGCGGCTGTCGATGAAGCACAGGTGGTCGACGGCATGGCCGGGGGTATGCAGCACCTGCAACTGCCAGCCGGGGCTGCCATCGGGCGCCGTGCCGAGTTCGATGACATCGCCGTCGAGCAGATCCCGGCCGCGGCGGTAGCCGTCCGGCACACGTTCGCGCGCCAGCGGGTGCGCATGCACCGGCAGATCGTAGTGCCGGCTGATCGCCACCAGGCCGCCGACATGGTCGGCATGGTGGTGCGTGAGCAGGATCCCCCGCAGCGCGGCGCCGGCCGCTACCCGCGTATCCAGCTCGCGGTACAGGCGTTGCAGCTCGGTTGCGTCCGCGGTGCCAGGGTCGACCACGTACAGCTCGCGATGGCCCACGATGATGGTGTTGGTGGTGGTGGCCGGCGGCAGCGTGGGGGTGATGAGCGGCGCGACGAACACACCGGGCGTGAAGGTCACCGGGTGCAGGGCACCCGCATCCAGCGCCGCGCCGATGGCCACCGCGCTGTCATCCGCCACGCG
>CAYGQN010000628.1:0-1685 GCA_964351795.1 uncultured Gammaproteobacteria bacterium | reverse complement strand
CTCCCCGGTGATGTACACCGGCGCCTGGCTGCGGGCGAGCTTGTCGATCTTGCGCCGCAGGTCGTGCATCACCGGTGCCGCCCCGATGAGTCCGAGGCGACCGGTTTCCGGCCGCTCCCGCAGCTTCAGCGCAGTGGCCACCAGCCCGCGCAGCACCGTCAGGTCCACCGGCTTGGTGACGAAATCGAAAGCGCCGTTCTTCAGCGCCTGGATGGCCGCCTCCATGTTGCCGTGCGCGGTGATGACGGCAATCGGCAGCGCCGGGTAGTTGTTGCCCACATGGGTGACGAGATCGAGGCCGTCCCCATCGGGCAGACGCATGTCGGTCAGGCACAGGTCGAAGCGCTCGCGCCGGAGCATGTCGCGGGCCTCGCCGATGTCGGCCGCCAGCCTGGCGTCCACCTCCATTCGCGCCAGCGTGATGGCCAGCAGTTCGCGGATATCAGGCTCGTCATCGACGACCAGGGCGAGGGGTTTGTTCATGAGACGGTGAGCTGCTGCTTGTCCGGATGGGCGAAATCTATTCGAAACCGGCACCCGGCGTCACTGTTGGCGACCAGGCGCAGGGTCGCCTGGTTGGCCTCGCACAGCTCCGAGGCAATGTACAGGCCGAGGCCGCTGCCGGATTTCTCGGTGGTAAAGAACGGTTCGAACACGTGCTCGGCATCGGCCACCGCCATGCCCGAGCCATGGTCGAGCACCTCGAGGAAAGGCCGCTCGGTGGTCGGATTGATGCCCACCAGCAGCTCCACCGCCGGCTCGCCGCTGCTGTAGCGCAGGGCGTTCTCGCACAGGTTCCACAGCACCTGGTGCAGCTGGCTCGGGTCCATGCGCACCAGGCAGCTCTCCGGTTCACCCTGCACCCGCACGGCGGCGGCGGGCAGGTGACGGTTGCTGGTCAGCTCGCTGGCGAAATCCCGCAGCCAGGGCAGGATCTCGAACTGCTCGGCCACGGCCACCTGGCGACGACCGAGCTGCAGCACGTTCTCGATGATGACGTTCACACGGGCGGCGTGGTCGCGGATGATTTGCGTCAGCCGTGCATCGGCCGGGTCCGCGTCCGCATTCTCCGCCAGCAACTGGCCGGCATGGCTGATGGCCCCCAGTGGATTGCGGATCTCGTGGGCGATGCTGGCAGTGAGCCGGCCGAGCGAGGCGAGCTTCATCTGCTGGGCGCGCTGCCGCGTCACCGCGGCGTCTTCCAGGAAAATCAGCGAAGCGTCGTCGGAGATGGCGCCGAGGTTGGTGAACGAGGCCAGCAGTTCCCCGCCCACCTCGTCACTGCGGAATGGCCGCATGGCCTGGCGCCGCTCGACCCGCCAGCGCTGGTATTGCTCGTCCAGTGCCGGGGCCACCTCGGCAAGGCGCCGGCCCTGGCCCGGCTCGGTCACCCCCAGCATGCGCGCGGCCGAGGCGTTGAGCAGGCGCACCCGGGCCCCGGCATCGAGCACCAGAATGCCGGCCTGCATGCGCTGGATGATGTGCTCGTTCAGCTGCGCAAGACTGGCGAGATCCACCGCCCGCTGGTCGGCCAGGGCCTCGCTCTCGCGGATGCGGCGGCCCAGCCCCTGGCCGACGATAGCGACGATGAAGAAGCTGGCGCCGAGAAACCCGGCGTGCGGGTAGTTGCCCGCCTCGGGCAGAGCGCGCGAGGCCAGGTACAGCTCCTGGCCGAGGACGGCCAG
>CAYGQN010000627.1:0-1698 GCA_964351795.1 uncultured Gammaproteobacteria bacterium | reverse complement strand
CGATCCGGCGTGGGACCGCCACGACATCTACGTCACTGCCCTCGCCCTGCGCCCGGGCCGGCAACAGGACGGCTTCAGTCCCAACCGCGCGCTCGGGATCACGCACCTGCCACTGGCGCGCGAACACCGGCGCCTGGCGGTGCAGGTGAGTGCCCCGGCGAGCGCACAGCCCATGAGCACCGCCATGGTGCGGGTACGGGTGGGCCAGGCCGATGCGAAGGCGCGGGTCACGCTGGCAGCCGTCGATGTCGGCGCGCTGGCCATCACCGGCCATACCGGCCCCGATCCCTTCGCGCATTTCTTCGCGCGCCGGCGCTACCTCATGGACGGCCATGATCTGTACAACCGCGTCATCGAGCATCTGGAGGGGGTGCGCGCCAGCCAGCGCTTCGGCGGCGATGCCGCGCTGGGGCGCAAGCGGCTCGGCAACACGCAGGTGGAGATCGTGTCGCTGTTCAGCGGCATCGTCAGTACCGATGCAAACGGCGAAGCCCGGATCCCGCTGACGCTGCCGGACTTCAACGGCCGCCTGCGGCTCATGGCGGTGGCCTTCAGCGCGGATCGCTTCGGTGCGGCCAGCGCCGAGATGACCGTGGCCGCCCCGCTGATCGCGGAGATGGCGACGCCGCGCTTCCTCGCCCCGGGCGATCAGAGTCGCCTGACCGTGGACCTGCACAACAACAGCGGGCGGCGCCTGGCCTTCCGCCTGCAGCTCACCGCCGACGCCCCCCTGGCGTTGACGCATGCGCCGGCGGACTACGACATGGCGGCTGGCGAGCACCTGGTGCTGCAGGTGCCGCTGGCGGCCGGGCCCGCCCCGGGCGAGGGACGCATTCATCTGCGCACCAGCGGCGACATCGCGCTCAGCCGCAGCCATCGACTGGCGGTGCGCCCGGCGTGGCCGGAGGCACGGCGGCTGTTCCAGGCGCAACTTTCGCCGGGGGACAGCACCGGGCTGGACCCGGCCCTGCTCGAGGACCTGCTGACCGACAGCGCCCTGGTGGAGCTGCGCCTGGGCAATCGCCCGCCCATCGCCGTGGGCGAGGCCGTGCGCGGCCTGCTGGCCTATCCCTACGGCTGCCTGGAGCAGACCACCAGCCGCGCCTTCCCATGGCTGCTGGTCGACGCCGATGTCGCCCGCCGCTACGGCCTGCCGGAACACGATCGGCCGAGCCGGGCCCGGCGCATCAATGCGGCCGTGGACAGACTGCGCGGGCTGCAGAAGCGCAGCGGCGGCTTCGGGCTGTGGCATCGCGACAGCCCCGAGCAGGCCTGGCTGGGCGCCTACGTCACCGACTTTCTGCTCAGCGCCGGCGCCGCCGGCCATGCCGTGGCTTCGGAAATGCTCGAACCGGCGCTGGAGCGCCTGCGCCAGGGTCTCGATGGCAGCCTGCCGGAGCAGCACGAACAGGGCCCGGAAGCCGGTCACCGACGCCTGGCGGCACGGGCCTATGCCGGCTACGTATTGGCCCGCCACGGCCAGGTGTCGCTCGGCAGCCTGCGCACCCTGCACGAAGCCCATGCCGCCGGGGCACGCAGCGGCCTGCCGCTGGTGCACCTGGGTATCGCCCTGCACCTGGCCGGGGATTCGCGCCTTGGCGCGGCGGCCATCCGCGCCGGCCTCGCCCTGACCCGAGCGCCCGATACCTGGCTGGGCGACTATGGCAGCCCGCTGCGGGACCAGGCGCTGATGTATGC
>CAYGQN010000626.1:0-1703 GCA_964351795.1 uncultured Gammaproteobacteria bacterium | reverse complement strand
CAGGCCGGCGGCCATGGTCATGTTGTCCAGCCGCTTGACCGGATCATCGGCCAGCATCACCTGGATATCCAGGCGCAGGGCCTGGTCGATAAGCCGCGAGGCTCCCGGCGCGGCGAAATGGGCATGCAGGAATTCACGGCTGTAGTCCTTGTCCACGAAGGCCTGCTGCAGCAGTTCGCCCATTTCCGCATGGCTGCGGTCGAAGAACACCCCGGCATAGGCATCGGCGCCGCCGGCGTTGTCGAGCAGGGGCGGGTACCAGTGGTAGCCGGCGAACACCTCGTCCGCACCCTGGCCGCTCTGCACCACCTTCACATGGCGGGCCACCTCCTGCGAGAGCAGGTAGAAGGCGATGTTGTCGTGGCTGGTCATCGGCTCGGACATTGCCGCGATGGCGGCGGGCAGGTTGTCCAGCACCCGCTCGGGCGCGATGTGCATGCGATGATGCTCGGTGCCGAAGGTCTCGGCGATGATGTCCGAGTACTGGAACTCGTCGCCGACCTCATCGTCCACGGTGTCGAAACCGATCGAGAAGGTATTCAGGCCGTGCGCGCCGTTGCGGGCCAGCAGGGCCACGATGAGCGAGGAGTCCAGCCCGCCGGACAGGAGCACCCCCACCGGCACGTCCGAGACCATGCGCCGCTCTACGGCGGTCTGGAGCCCGTCACGCACCAGGGCGCACCAGTCTTCGGCCGATTTACGGGCATCGTCGGCGTTGTCGGGGAATTCCAGCTGCCAGTAGCGGCGCTCGTCACGACGGCCGTCGCGATCGAAGCGCACAATGGTGGCCGGGGGAATTTTCTCCACGCCGTTGAGCAGGGTCAGCGGCGCCGGCACCACGGAGTGGAAACTGAAGTAGTGATGCAGGGCGGCCGGGTTCAGGCTGGTATCGATGTCGCCGCCGGCCAGCAGCGCCGGCAGGGACGACGCGTAACGGATGCGATCACCGCGCCCCGGCCGGGCGATGTACAGCGGCTTGATGCCGAGGCGATCACGCGCCAGCGTCACGCTGCCGGATTCCAGCTCGTGGATGGCGAAGGCGAACATGCCCATGAAGCGCTGCACGCAGTCCGGGCCCCAGGCGTGGAAAGCCTTGGCAATGACCTCGGTGTCGCCGCCGGAGAAGAACTGGTAGCCCATGCCCTCCAGCTCGGCGCGCAGATCCCGGTAGTTGTAGATGCAGCCGTTGAAGGTGACCGTCAGGCCTAGAGCCGGGTCGGTCAATGGCTGGCGTGAGCGATCCGAGACGTCGATGATCTTCAGCCGCCGATGCCCCATGGCCACGTGCTGATGGCCGAAAATGCCGACGGCATCAGGGCCGCGCGCTGCCATCGTGTCGGTCATCCGGGCCACGGCATCCACGCGGGCGCTGCCGCTGGCAATGTTGATTTCGCCACTGAATCCACACATAGGGTATTGCTTCTCCTTGCCTGCCGGCGCGCGACCACTGCCGTATGCAGTGGCACGAAGGCAACGCGCCGCAGTTATTTAGTGCACGAAATATTAGCAAACTAATGGTTCATATACAAATAATTTGCGCTTTTGCCTTCTGGAGGCTTTAATGGGCCCCATGGCAAAAACGAACGGCAGCAAGCCCCGGCGCGAGACCATCGCCCCCGAGGACGCCCTCATCGCTCTGCGGCGGATCATGCGCACCACCGATCAGCGCGCCCGGCAGGTCTCGCGCGAGACTGGCATCACCA
>CAYGQN010000625.1:0-1703 GCA_964351795.1 uncultured Gammaproteobacteria bacterium | reverse complement strand
TTCGGGTTCGAAGCTGGTGTTCACCGAGGGTATCAGCATGCCGATCAGCAAACGCCCGGCCAGGCGGTCGCGCGCCAGCACGGGCCAGGTGGCGGTGCTCATGGGTTGGTCTCCGCGGCGGGCTGCAGCAGCCGTTCGGCAATCGCCCGGTAGGTCAGGCGGAAGGCCTCGAGATCGGCGATGCGCACGCACTCGTTGATCTTGTGGATGGTGGCATTGACCGGGCCGAGTTCGATGACCTGGGCCCCGGTCCTGGCGATGAAGCGCCCGTCCGAGGTGCCCCCGGCGGTGGACAGCTCCGGCGTGGTGCCGAATTGCTCGGCGGCAACGGCCTGGACGGTATCGGTGAACGCCCCCGGCTCGGTGAGGTAGGGATCCCCCGAGGCGTGCCAGCGGACGGTGAAGTCGAGGCCGTGGCGCTGGAACACCGACTCCACCTCGGCAATCAGGCCATCGGCGGTCTGCTCGGTGCAGTAGCGGAAATTGAAGACCGTTTCCACGGCGCCGGGCACGACGTTGTCGGCGCCGGTGCCGCCGTTGATGTTGGAAATCTGGAAGCTGGTGGGCGGGTAGTATTCGTTGCCGTCGTCCCAGCGCCGGGCGGCCAGCTCGGCCAGTGCCGGCGCCAGCTCGTGGATGGGGTTGCGCACCTGGTCGGGATAGGCGACGTGGCCCTGGATCCCGCGCACCGTGAGGCGCCCGGTGAGTGAACCGCGCCGGCCATTGCGCAGCCGGTCGCCGCCGGTGTCGCCACTGGTGGGTTCACCGACGACGCACCAGGTAAGCTTGTCGCCGCGTGCCTGCAGGGTTTCCACCACCCGTACCGTGCCATCGATGGCATCGCCTTCCTCGTCACTGGTGATGAGCATGGCGATCCGCCCGGGATGGGCCGGCCAGGTGCGGGCGAAGTCCCGGCAGGCCAGCACCATGGCGGCGAGGCTGCCCTTCATGTCGGCGGCGCCGCGACCGTACAGCATGCCGTCCTTCTCCACCGGCTCGAAGGGCGGCGTATCCCAGGTATTGGCCGGGCCCGGCGGGACGACATCGGTATGGCCGGCGAACACCAGGCAGGGCTCGCCACTGCCATGCCAGGCCCAGAGGTTGTCGACATCGCCGAAGCGCATGTGCTCGATGGTGAAGCCCGCACCGGACAGCTGCGCGGCGATAACGCCCTGGCAGCCGGCGTCGGCGGGCGTGATGGATACGCGCGCGATGAGGTCGCGGGCGAGGTCGAGGGTCTCGTTCATCGGGCGAGCTTGCGGGCCGGCTGGGCCGTGGTATCACCCGCGTCCAGGCGCGCCCTGGCCATGCCGGCGAACTCCGGGTCGATCTCCATGCCGGTGAAGCGCCGGCCGATGCCGAGCGCCGCCACGCCGGTGCTGCCCGAGCCCGCGAACGGGTCCAGCACGTGGTCGCCGGGGTTGGTGCTGGCGAGCAGGCAGCGCTCGATCAGCGCCACCGGCTTCTGCGTCGGATGCCGGCCGTGCGCTTTCTCGGTACGCCCGGCACTGGGCATCCGCCATACGTTTTTCATCTGCTTGCCCTCGGCCATGGCCTTCATGGCCTCGTAATTGAAGGTGTGCTTGTGACGGCTGCCCCGGGGTGCCTTGGTAGCCCAGAACATCATCTCCGTGGCGTGCGTGAAGCAGCGACAGCCTAGGTTGGGCGGGGGGTTGGGCTTTTCCCAGACGATGTCGTTGAGA
>CAYGQN010000624.1:0-1707 GCA_964351795.1 uncultured Gammaproteobacteria bacterium | reverse complement strand
CCCCCAGTGCCCGGCCGACCCGGTTGCGCGGGAACAGGTCGGCGATCATCGAGTAGGCCGCCGGTGACAGGGTTGCCTCCCCCACGCCCACCAGCACCCGCGCCAGGAACAGCTGCACGAAGCTGCGTGCCAGCCCGCAGGCGGCCGTCGCCAGGCTCCAGGCGGCAATGCCGATGACGATGATGTTGCGGCGACTGCTGCGATCGGCCAGGCGGCCGATGGGTATGCCCTCGATGGTGTAGAACAGGGCGAAGGCGAGCCCGTGCAGCAGGCTGAAGCCGGTATCACTGATCTGCAGGTCGGCGCGGATCGGCCCCACCAGCAGTGACAGGATGGTGCGATCGATGAACGACAGCGTGTAGGCCAGCGTCAGTACGAACACGGCGTACCAGGCGAGCCGGTTGCTGACCGGCCGCTGCTCAGCCGCGCTGGATGCATTCATGTTGGTTCCCCGTTGCTGCGGCCGCTGGCCGTGGTTGCTGGCCGGCGCCGATTGTACCCGCAATGCCGGCCATCGCCCCGCCCGGCGCGCAGGAAGCCCGCCGCGCCTCTATACTGCACGACCTCCGGCACATGGCATACACAGGCAAGGGGGCTCCGGTTGGCCCCGCGGAACCAGCATGGGACTTCTTCGCAAGACGCTCACCCCGGTGCTCGACCACGTCTACCAGCACCTGCTGCGGGCGCACTGGGGCAAGGACCTGTTGCTGCAATTGCAGCTGCAGGCGCGCGACCAGTCGGTGGCCTACATCAATGCCAACATGCGCGCGGCCATGGTGCTCGGCTCCCGCGAGGCGCTGCACCGGCTGGCCGTGGAGCGCATCGGCGGCACCGGTGATGCGGCCGCGGACGCTGCCGTTCGCGCCGGGCTGTACCTGGAGTTCGGCGTGAAGAAGGGCGGTACGCTGCGCGGTATCGCCGCCATGACCGACGCCACCGTGCACGGCTTCGACTCCTTCGAGGGCCTGCCGGAGGACTGGGCCGGTACCTCGCTGCGCAAGGGCAAGTTCTCCACCGGCGGCCGCCTGCCCCCGGTGCCCGCCAATTGCCGGCTGCATGCGGGCTGGTTCGATGACACCGTGCCGCGCTTCGCGGCCGAGCATCCCGGGCCGGTGGCCTTCATGCACGTGGATTGCGACCTGTACTCCTCCACGCGCACGGTGTTCGACGCGCTCGGCGAGCGCCTGGTGCCCGGCAGCGTGATCGTGTTCGACGAGTACTTCAACTACCCGAACTGGCAGGACCACGAGTTCCGCGCTTTCGCCGAGCTGGTGGCCGCCCGCCAGCTGCAGTACGAGTACCTGGGCTTCGTGGCGCGTGGCGGCAGCGTGGCTGTGCGCATCAACGCCGTGGGCAAGCCATCGGCCTGACGCGGCCCGAGCACCGGCCCCGTGCACGGCCACTGCCTGGCAGACCGCGCGCGGGTCCGCGCCTGCCACGCCGGTACAACGGGTTGCCAGCCCCCCGGCGTTCGCGGGCGCTGCGCGGCCCCGCGGCAGGCACCCCTGCACCAGCCGGCCAGGCGCAGCGCCTGACGCACCCCTGAAGCGGCCGCGGCCCCGGCGGGGCCGCGGCCGCGGTTGGCTCAGGCCTGTGTGGCCGTGCCGGCCCGGCGGCGGGAACGGCGCGCCCGCAGCACCGCCGCGGCGGCGAACAGCAGGCCGGCCCGCGGCAGCGGCACGGCCCTCAGCCTTCCCTCCAGCACCA
>CAYGQN010000623.1:0-1731 GCA_964351795.1 uncultured Gammaproteobacteria bacterium | reverse complement strand
GGCTTGTCGCCCCCGGGGCGACAAGCCTGTCGGCATCGCTGCGCGGCAGCGCCCTGCAGGTGGTGAACCTGCCCGAGGCGGAGGTGGTCGTGTCGCCGGACCTGCGGCTGACGCTGGACGATCGTCTCGCCAGCCTCACTGGCGAGGTCGTGGTGCCGGCGGCGCGCCTGGAGCCGACCGGCTTCGGCAATGGCGCCACGACGCTGTCCGAGGATGTCACGGTCGTGGATGCCGAGCAGGCGCCGAGCGGGCCGGGCCTGGCCATCACCAGTGACATCACCATCACGCTTGGCAGCGATGTGCGCTTCTCCGCCCGCGGCTTCAACACTGGCATTACCGGCTCGCTGCGTGTGCAGGACCAGCCCGGCGCCGTCACCCGCGCCAGCGGCGAGCTGCGCCTGGTGGGTGGCGCGTTCACCGCCTACGGTCAGGATCTGCGGGTGGAATCCGGGCGCATCATCTACGCCGGCGGGCCGGTGGACGTCCCCGGCAGCGATGCGACGGCGGTGCGCGAGGGCGACAGCGTGCGCGTGGGCATCAAGGCCAGCGGGCGATTGCGCGAACCGGTAATCTCACTGTTCTCCTCGCCGGCCATGGACGACAACGAGATCCTGAGCTGGATGCTGCTCGGCCGGTCGCTGCGCGGCGCCTCGCAGTCCGAAGCCAACGTGCTGATGAACGCGGCCACGTCCATGGGCCTCAAGCGCGGCGAACTCATCTCCAAGGGGATCGCCAGCCGCTTCGGCATCGACGATTTCTCGCTCAGCGGTTCGCCCTCGGAAGGGCAGATCGTCGCCACGGTCGGCAAGTACCTCTCGCCGCGCCTGTACATCGGCTACGGCGTGGGCCTGCTCGAACCCAGCAACACCGTGCGCATGCGCTACGACCTGTTCGAGCACTGGCAGGTGGAAGCGGAAACCGGCAGCACCACGGGGGCGGACCTGCTGTACACCATCGAGCGCTGAGCGCCGGTGCTTGAGCAACACCGGCCGCTGGCGCCACACTGGCCCGGCCCGCCGCGGGTGGACGCGCCGACAAGGAGTGATGCATGAGCGATCAATTCCGTGCCGAGGCCGACAGCATGGGGAACCTGGCCGTGCCGGCCGACGCGCTCTGGGGCGCACAGACACAGCGGGCAATCGAGAACTTTCCCGTCAGCGACCTGCGCATGCCGCGCGGCTTCATCCGTGCCCTCGGCCTGGTCAAGCGCAGTGCGGCGGAGGTCAACGTCGACCTGGGTGGCTTGCCGGCCGACGTGGGTGCCGCCATTGCCGCCGCCGCAGCCGCGATCGTCGACGGCGAGTACGACAACGAGTTTCCGGTGGATGTCTTCCAGACCGGCTCCGGCACCAGCACCAACATGAATGCCAACGAGGTCATCGCCAGCCTGGCCCGCGCGCGCAGCGGCCTTGCGGTGCATCCCAACGATGACGTCAACCATGGCCAGAGCAGCAACGACGTCATCCCCAGCTGCATCCACGTCAGCGCGGTGCTGGCCGTGCGCGAGACGCTGCTCCCGGCACTGGCTCACCTGGCCGATCGCACGACGGCGAAGGCGGCGTGCCTCGAGCACGTGGTCAAGACCGGGCGCACCCACCTGATGGACGCCATGCCGCTGCGCCGGGGGGCTGGGAGTGTCTAGGGGTTGGCTTGGGGTGGCCGCAATGGGGGCGGTGGGGCCACCGTGGTCACCGTGGCCACGGGCTCAGATTGCACCGGGATGGTACACAA
>CAYGQN010000622.1:0-1740 GCA_964351795.1 uncultured Gammaproteobacteria bacterium | reverse complement strand
GGTGGTGTCCAGGCGCCGGAAATCGCCGTCCGCGGCGCCCTCGACCCAGGCGCCGGAGGCGGCGGCAAGGATGTCCGGGCACAGGCGCTCGCAGGCGCCGAGCCAGGTGGTCGGGCTCATCATGAACATGCCGCTGTTCCAGAAATAGTTGCCGGCGGCGAGGTAGGCCTCGGCCGTGGCGATGTCCGGTTTCTCCACGAAGGCCTCGATGCGCCGCACTGCGAGATCCCCGCCGGCCGCCCGGATGTAGCCGAAACCGGTTTCCGCGCGGGTGGGCAGGATCCCGAAGGTGGCCAGCGCCCCCTGCTCCAGTTCCGCGGCCACCGCGGCCACCGTGGCGCGGAAGCGCTCCGTCTCGGTGATGACGTGGTCGGCCGGCATCATGAGAATCAGCGCCTCGGGACAGGCGTCGCGGGCGAAACAGGCCGCCACGGTGAGCGCCGGCGCGGTATTGCGACCGACCGGCTCGAGGACGATCTGCTGCGGCTGAACACCGATGGCGCGGGCCTGCTCGGCCACCAGGAAGCGGTGCTCCTCGTTGCAGATGATGAGCGGGTCCAGGAAAGCGGCGTCGGCACCAGGGGCGACCCGGCGGAAGGTCTGCTGCAACAGGGACAACTCGTTGCCCAGGTTCAGGAACTGCTTCGGATAATGCTCCCGCGACAACGGCCACAGCCGCGTCCCGCCCCCGCCGGCCAGAATCACCGGCAATATCGTCACGCTCATGAGAACTCCCTGCTGTCAGCGACGCCCTGCCGTATACGGGGCGTTTCAGGCGCCGCGTATTGTAGCGTAGAGGTCGGTTGTTTCCGCGACGATGCGCGCAAGGGCGAAGCGTTCTGCCAATATTTTACTTTCCGCGCCCATGCATGCGCGCAGCGCCGGATCCTCGATGAGCCGCCCCAGGGCCTCTGCCAGCGCGGCGGCGTCGCGCGCCGGCACCAGCAGACCGTTGCGGCCGGGTACCACCACCTCGCGGCAGCCCGGCACATCGGTGGCCACCAGCGGCAGGCCGGCGGCGGCGGCCTCGAGCAGCGCCTTCGGCAAGCCCTCGCGATACGACGGCAGGCAGGCGATCTGCGCCTGTGCCAGCAATGCCGGCACGTCGTCACGGCGCCCCAGCCACTGCAGCCCGTGGTGACCGGACCAGGCCTGCAGCCGCGCTACCGGGATGCTGGCGGGGTTTTGCGGGTCCGGCGCCCCGACCAGCAGGAAACGGGCGGTGATGCCGGCGCGTGCCAGCTGGGCCGCGGCCTCGACATACTCACGGATCCCCTTGTCGTACAGGGCCCGCGCCACCACCAGCACGGTCACCGGCGATGCGGCAGGCTCGGCGCTGATGGCGAACGCCGCCGGCTCGAGGCCCGAACCGGCAATGATGCGGGTCCGCTCGGGGGTGCCGATGCCGCTGCCGAGCAGCAGCGCGCGGTCCGCCTCGTTCTGCAACAGCGCATGACTGCCGGGGCGGCGCAGGAGCAGGCGCAGCAGCCGCTCCACCAGCCAGCGCAGCGCCCCGATGCGATGTTCGGCATTGGTGAACAGGTAACCCAGGCCGGTGAAGGCATGCACCACGTAACGGACGCGGGCGAGCATGGCGGCCAGGCCGCCAAGGACAATCGCTTTCAGGGCCACGTTGTGCACGATGTCCGGCCGCAGGCGGCGCATGCCGCGCCACAGCGCCAGCAGGCTGGCAAGGTCGCGGTCCGGTCGGCGCCAGGAGCGCGAGAACGGGATAGGCAC
>CAYGQN010000621.1:0-1762 GCA_964351795.1 uncultured Gammaproteobacteria bacterium | reverse complement strand
TGGGTGGTTGGGCGCGCACTCGGGGTACACTATCGGTCGCGGTTTGCGGAAAGCGAGCCGCCGCAGTCGCTGCAATACCCCCGTAACCCGGGTCCCGCCGGGCCGTGCCGTCGGAAAGCAGGCCTCCAGATGCAAAAGTCCACGCCCACACCGCTGATATCCGCCCTGATTCTGCTGCTTGCGGCGCTGTCGCCGGCTGGCGCCGAGGATGCCGTCGGCGGCGCCGATGCGGTACCCGAGGTGCTGTCCGAAGAGCGCCTCACGCCAATGCCCGGGCAGCCGGACACCTCGGCCCTGTCCGAGGAGGCAGTGCTGCAGGCGCTGGAGTCGCGCTACGGCGCTTTCGACCCGTCCATGGGCCAGGGCCTGGTCGGCCTGGCGCTGTCGCTGCGCAACGAACAGCGGCATGCCGAGGCTGCGGTGCTGCTGCGGCGGGCGCTGCACATCAATCGCATCAACGATGGCCTGCACGACCCGGGGCAGATGGATATGCTCAACCTGCTCATCGACACGCAGGAGAGTGCCCGCGACTGGGCCGGCCTGAACCGCTCGTATTCCTACTTGTACTGGCTCCTGCGACGCAACCCGGACCTGCCGGCCCGGGACATGCTCAACGACCTGTACCGGGTCGGGCGCTGGCACCTGCGTGCGTTCACCCTGGAAACCGGCGAGTCGCCGGGCGCACACCTGGCCGGTGCCGATGCCGCCTTCGACATGGCCGCCAAGGCCGTGGCGCGTGAGCATGGCGATTCCAGCCCGGAACTGGTCGAACCGCTGCTCGGCCTCGCCCTGGTCAACCTGCGCATGGCCAGCTATGCACAGCAGGCGGATCGCAGCGAGGAAGTGCGCTTCATGAAGGGGCCGGGCCGTGGCTTCCTGCCCGAGGAACTGGAGCGCGAGGAACTGATGCTGCGCAGCTATCGGGACGGCCGCGACGCCTTGCAGCAGGTGGTTGACATTCACCGCGCCAGTCCCGACCTTGGTGACAAGGAAACGGCCATTTCGCTGGTGTATCTCGCCGACTGGTACCTTATGTTCAACCGGCGGCAGACGGCGGCCCAGCACTACACCGAGGCCTGGCAACTGTTCCAGGCGGCCGGCACCGACGAGGCACTGGTGCAGTCCATTCTGCAGCGCCCCCAGGTGCTGCCGGCGCTGCGCTTCTCCGACCCGGGCGAGGCCGTGCAGTCGGTGCGGGCGGAAGTCCCGGATACGGTAACGGCCGCTTTCGACGTGACCCCGAGCGGCAAAGTGCGCAATATCCGCATCCTGGAAGTCCAGGGTGAAGACACCGCGGGGCTGGAGCGTTCAGCGAAGCGACAGCTGGCCCGGGCAAGATTCCGTCCCAGGGTCGAAAACGGTGAACTGGTTGCCACCAATGACGTGAAACTGCGTTATGTCTTCGAAGACGAGTGAGGCACAGACATGCTGACCAAGCCTGACACCATGCATTCAGGCCTCGCGGGGCGGCGCCCCGCCGGTGGCCTGCTGGCAGCGCTCGTGGTGCTGCTGGCTGCCTGCGTGCCGCCGGAGCAGCAGTCCGCATCAACGCCCAGTCCGCAACCGCCGCCGCCCTCGCAGCAGTCCCAATCACAGCAATCGCCCGCCAGCCAGACAGCGCAACAGGCCGCCGCCGAGCAGGCTGCTGCCGAGCAGGCCGCCGCCGAGCAGGCTGCTGCCGAGCAGGCCGCCGCCGAGCAGGCCGCCGCCGAGCAGGCCGCCGCCGAGCAGGCTGCTGCCGAGCAGGCCGCCGCCGAGCAGG
>CAYGQN010000620.1:0-1769 GCA_964351795.1 uncultured Gammaproteobacteria bacterium | reverse complement strand
CTCCGGTGCCGTGGCCGAGCGCATGAAACTCTGGGCCTTCCTGGTTTTTGCCATCGTGATGGCCGGGTTCATCTACCCCATCCAGGGGTACTGGAAATGGGGTGGCGGCTTCCTCGACGGCCTCGGCTTTTCGGATTTCGCCGGGTCGGGCGTGGTGCACATGGCCGGTGCCTCGGCAGCGCTCGCGGGCGTCCTTCTGCTCGGGCCGCGCCTTGGCAAGTACGGCAGCAAGGGTGAAATCTACGCGCTGCCCGGTGCCAACCTGCCATTGGCCACCATCGGTTGCTTCATCCTCTGGATGGGCTGGTTCGGCTTCAACGGGGGTTCCGAACTGAAGGTCTCGAATGTCGAGGAAGCCAACGCGGTCGCGCGGGTGTTCGTGAATACCAATGCCGCAGCCTGCGGTGGTGCCCTGCTGGCCGCCTTCACCTCGCTGCTCGTGTTCAAGAAATCCGATTTGACGATGGCCCTGAACGGCGCACTGGCTGGCCTGGTGGCCATCACGGCCGAGCCGCTGACCCCGGGGCCGCTGACAGCCACGATCATCGGCGCGGTTGGTGGTGTGATCGTGTTCTTCTCCGTGCTCACGCTCGACAAGATCAAGATCGATGATCCGGTGGGTGCAATCTCGGTGCATGGCACTGTCGGCATCTGGGGTCTGCTCGCGGTGCCGCTGACCAACGGCGATGCCAGCTTCATCAGCCAGCTCATCGGCATCGGCGTCATCTTCGGCTGGGTGTTCGCGGCCAGTTTCGTGATGTGGATGGTATTGAAGACCACCATGGGCATCCGCGTCAGTGAGCAGGAGGAACTCGAAGGTCTGGACGTGGGCGAATGCGGCCTGCACGCCTACCCGGAGTTCACCAGCAGCGAGGGCTCCTCGGCCGGAACGAAAAAGCCCGGTGCCGGCCCGGTGGCCACCACCGCACCGAGTCACGCCTGACAAAAGACTTCTCCGCCAAGCAACACTGTGCCGCCCTCCGGGGCGGCTTTTTTTTGGTTCATCGCACTGCTCCGATGAACTTGTCCCTGCCCTGTTGCCGCCAGCGCGCAGAGCAGGGGGTTGAAATTGCAGCCCGGGGCCCTACATTGCCCGGACTGGCAAGAACAAGCGGAAACCAATTGCAATGACTGATCCGGCCGTTCTGAACACCGATGCCGAGGGGTTCGCGGGCGCGGTGCTGGAAGCCTCCGCCCGCATGCCGGTGCTGGTGGATTTCTGGGCCAGCTGGTGCGGGCCCTGCAAGGCCCTGGCACCCGTGCTGGAACAGCTTGCCGGCGAGCTCGCCGGCAGTGTGCGCATCGTCAAGGTGGACAGCGATGCCGAACCCGAACTTGCCGCCAGCTACGGGGTCCGCTCGCTGCCCACGCTGCTGCTGTTTCGCAACGGGGAAGTGGTCGAGCAGCTGGTGGGTGCGCAGCCTGCCAGCGCGATCCGGGCCGCGCTCGGGCCCTGGCTGCCACGGCCCGGTGACAGCGTCCTGGAACAGGCCGGTGACCTGCTCGCCGCCGGTGACACGGCCGCCGCGGCGACGGTGCTCGATGCGGCGCTGAGCGAGGATCCGGAGGACGCGCGTTTGCGCCTGCTGCTGGCCGATGCCCTGCTGCAGGCCGGGCGACTCGATGACGCCGAGGCGCAGCTGCGCAACCTGCCGGCGAACATCGCGGCCGACGATGATGCCCAGCGCCTGCTGGCGCGCCTGCGCCTGCTGCAGGCGGCGGACCTCGATGATGCCGGCGGTGCCGACGAGCACACCGGGGCGTGGACC
>CAYGQN010000619.1:0-1771 GCA_964351795.1 uncultured Gammaproteobacteria bacterium | reverse complement strand
GTGTTCCCGATCAGCTTTCCCTGGACCCCGGGCTGGGACGTCGCCGGCGCGTTCCAGCGGCAGGGTCTCGATGCTCGGCAGGCGCAGTTCGCCCGCCGCCAGCCAGCCGACGATGTCCGCGAGTTCGGCCGCGTTCGCAGTCAGCACGATGCGGTTGTAGCCCGACGCCCCGACCTCGGCCTTCACCGCCTCGCTCACGTCGCCGGCGATGGTCACGATGCGTCCCCCGGCGCGCAGCGCCGGCGCATGGGCATCGCAGTCGGTGGTGCCGACACAATCGAACAGCACGTCGACACCGGCACCGCCGGCAGCCTCGCGCACGGCCGCCACGATATCCTCGCGCTGGTAATCCAGCACCACGTCGACACCGAGTTCACGCAGGTAATCATGCTTGGGCGCACTGGCCGTGCTGATGACCCGCGCGCCGGCACGATGGGCGAACTGCACGGCATAGCTGCCGACACCGCCGGCACCACCACGGATATAGACCGTCTCACCGGTTTTCAGCCCGGCGGTATCCATCAGCGCCTGCCAGGCCGTCAGCGCCGCCAGCGGGATGGCCGCGGCCTGCACCGGGTCGAGGCTGTCCGGCCGCCGCACCAGCAGGTTCTCGTCGACCGCCACGTACTCGGCGTAACAGCCATTGCGGCGCTGCCCGGGCGCCGGCGCATTGGTGAAAGCGACCACGGCATCGCCGGGCTGCCAGGCCTGCACCCCGGGACCGGCCTCGACCACCTCGCCGGCGACGTCCCAGCCCGGGGTCCAGGGAAAGCTGATCGGGAACACCTGCTTGCGCACCCCGGTGGCAACCTTCCAGTCGATCGGGTTCACACCCGCTGCCTGCACGCGCACGAGGACCTGCCCGGCGGCGGGGTGTGGAATACCGATGTCGCGGATGACGATGTCCTCGGGCTTGCCGAGGTCGTCGAACATGGCGGCTTTCATGGTGTGCGGGCTCCTGGCTGCTAAGGTGGTTGCAGAGTCTACACGAGGCCGGGTGCTCCAAAGGCGCAAGGCGGGACAGGCCGGACTGGTCAACACCGGCATTGGACATATACCCTACGGGGGTATAGCATCCATCCACATGAAACATGCGAGCCACAAGGACCAGGTTGCACGCCTGAAGCGCGTCCACGGACAGGTGGGCGGTGTCATCCGCATGGTCGAGGAAGAGCGCTACTGCATCGAGATCCTCACCCAGTTGCGGGCCGCCCGTGCCGCCCTGCGCAAAGTCGAGCAGGCCGTGCTGCAGGCCCATGCCCAGCATTGCATCAGCGGCTCCCTGCGTGCCGGCAGCCGCGCCGAAGCCGAGGCCCGGCTGGAGGAGCTGTTCGAGGCGCTCGGCCGCTTCACCGATTGAGGAGCCCCACGCCATGAGCGAGAGCGGTCACTGCTGTCACGGCGGCGCCGGCGGCCGGGAGCCGGTCGGCGACAAGCCCTGGTACTGCCCCATGTGCCCCGGGGTGGAGTCCGATCGGCCGGGCGCCTGCCCGAAATGCGGCATGGCGCTGGAGCGCAATCCGGCCGCGGCCTCGCAGCGCGGCTGGTACTGCCCGATGTGTCCGGATGTCACCGCCGATGCGCCCGGCAGCTGCCCCCGCTGCGGCATGGCGCTGGAGGCCAGTGATGCCAATGCCGGAGAAGCCGACGAGCTGGTCGCTTTCCGGCGCCGGCTGTATTGGTGCGCACCGCTGTCCCTGGTCGTCATGGCGCTCGCCATGACGCCGCTGCGACTGCCCTGGCCGGCGCCACTGCCGGAGGCACTGCGCGC
>CAYGQN010000618.1:0-1776 GCA_964351795.1 uncultured Gammaproteobacteria bacterium | reverse complement strand
CGAGGGCGCCGGCCTGCGGGCATCATTCATCGACGTGGTGAGCTGCGACGAGGTCATGTCCTTCAAGCCCAACCCCGGCGTGTATGCCCACTTCCTGCGCCGCGCCGGCGTCTCCGGCCAGGCGGCGTGGCTGGTGTCCGGCAACCCCTTCGATGCCATGGGCGCGATCTCGGCGGGCATGCAGGCCGCCTGGGTGCACCGCCCGGGCGGGCCGGCCTGGGATCCCTGGGGCATTGCGCCCACCGTCACCGTGCCGGACCTGGTCACGCTGGCGGAGGCCATCGCCGCCGCCTGAGCCGCGGGAACGTACGCCGGCTGCGGCGTTCGCGGTATCCTTGTGCGATGCAATATCCGCGCAGCAGCAGCCACAGGAGGCTTCATGAGCACTGATTTGAAGGGCAGGACCGCCATCGTCACCGGCTCCACCAGCGGCATCGGCCAGGGCATGGCCCGCGCGCTGGCCGCCGCCGGCGCCAATGTCGTGCTGAACGGCCTTGGCGACGCCGACGCCATCGAGGCGGATCGCGCCGCCATGGCGAACGAGACCGGCGCCGAGGTGCGTTTCCATGGCGCCGACATGACCAGGCCGGAGCAGATCGCCGAGCTGGTGCGCTACGCCGAGGCCGAGTTCGGCGCCGTGGACATCGTCGTCAACAACGCCGGCGTGCAGACCGTCTCGCCCATCGAGGACTTCCCGATCGAGCGCTGGGACCTCATCATCGCCATCAACCTCACCAGCGCCTTCCACACCACGCGGCTGACCTTCAAGGGTATGAAGGAACGCGGCTGGGGCCGCATCATCAACCTGGCCTCCGCGCATGCGCTGGTGGCCTCGCCCTACAAGGCCGCCTACGTGGCCGCCAAGCACGGCATTGTCGGCCTCACCAAGACGGTGGCGCTGGAAGGGGGTGAGTTCGGCGTGACCTGCAATGCCATCTGCCCCGGCTACGTGAAGACGCCGCTGGTGGAAATGCAGATCCCGGACACGGCGAAGGCACGCGGCATCACCGAGGAGGAAGTGGTCCGCGATGTGCTGCTGGCCCCGCATGCGACGAAGCAGTTCGTGACCATCGAGCAGGTGGGTGCGCTGGCGGTGTTCCTGTGCTCGGACGCGGCCGCGCAGATCACCGGCACGGCACTGCCCATCGATGGCGGCTGGAGCGCGCACTGAGCGCGGCGCCAGTGGTCAACGCCGGCGCCTGAAGCGGTCGATGCGCGGCTGGGCGCCGTTGCCCTGGCGGGTACTCAACGTGGTGTCCGGCATCGGCCGAGGTTCGCGCCACCGCGTGCCCGTGGCCCGGCCCTGCGATGATGCCGGCCGTTAGCCGCCTGCCATGAGCGACGCCGACACCGATGCCCGCATCCTGGCCAGCTGGCAGGCGAACGCCGATGCCTGGGCCGCAACTGTTGCCGGCGATGCCATCGCCAGCCGCCGCGAAGGGACCGATGCCGCCATCGTGCAGGCCATCCTCCAGGCGCGGCCACGACGGGTGCTGGATGCGGGCTGCGGCGAGGGCTGGCTTGCGCGGCGGCTGCTTGCGGCGGGGATCGCGGTGGTGGGTATCGACCCGGTCCCGGCGCTGGTGCAGGCCGCAAGGCAGGCCGGTGCCGGCCAAGGGGGCGAGTACCACGTGCTGGCCGCGGAGGCGCTGGCGGCGGCCGCGCCCGGGCTCGGGCGTTTCGACCTGGCCGTGTGCAACTTCTCGTTGTTCGCCGAGCAGCTCGGCCCGACCCTCGCCGGCCTGGCCGCCGTGCTCGAGGCGCAGGGCCTGCTGC
>CAYGQN010000617.1:897-1792 GCA_964351795.1 uncultured Gammaproteobacteria bacterium | reverse complement strand
ATCCTCGAGTCGGTGGAGGAGGTCGGCGGGGCTGTCGGCCCCGGCCAGCTGTTCCAGGGCCAGGGCAAAGCCCTCGACGGTGCCGGCCACCAGCTCGAGCGGCTGGAAATACCTGCGCGGAATCACCCAGGCATCGCGCGGTCGGATCCAGCGGATTCGCTCCGCTGTCACGCCGTTGTCCAGCAGCCAGCAGCAGGCATCCATGGCCGTCTTGCCGCCGCCGAGGATGGTATAGCCGCCCGGCGCTTCGGCCAGCCTGGTGAGTTCACCCACGGCAATGAACTGCACGCCCGGGTCGATGGCGAAGGCCGGCGTGTGGGTCGCCGGTACCGATGACTCCAGGTAGGTCGTGTCCACCAGCCGGCGGCGCACGCGCACGCTCGTGCGCTTGCCGGTCAGGGCCGACCGGAATACGTGCTCGTCCGCCCAGTTGCCGACGTACTCGCTCATGCCGAAGAAGCGCACCCGGCCCGAGGGCAACAGGGTCTCGTCCAGCACCTTGCGGAAATAACCGCAGATCTCCGGGGCCGTGGCCCGTTCATACAGGCCGGCATCGGTGCCGATGGCATCGATGGAATCCGTGCCGAGCCGGCGCGAGTTGACCCCGTAGGTGGCCGAGGGCTGGTGCAGGCGCACGAAGGGGTAGGCGTCATGCCAGTGGCCGCCCGGGCCGTGGCGTCGATCCACCATGACGACGTCGGCGTCGCATTCGCTTGTGAGCGCGTCAGCGAAAGCCATGCCGGCGGTGCCGGCCCCCACGATGAGGTAATCGGTATCGATGCTTGTCAATGCCATGGTCTCCGGCCTGGCGGGAGCGGCTTGCAGTGCAACGCCGGGGTGTGGTCCGCCCCGGCGGGCGATGCCCACAGCCGGGTCCGGCAGCGCGCGTGATGGC
>CAYGQN010000617.1:0-887 GCA_964351795.1 uncultured Gammaproteobacteria bacterium | reverse complement strand
GGCCTGCTGCTGCAGCACCATTTGCAGGGCCTTGTCGGTGTAGCGGCGCACCAGCTTGCGGTTGCGATGCATCAGCTGCAGCTGCGCCAGCGTGTAGGAGGAGGCATACAGCAGCCGCGCGCGCTCGCTGGCCGGGATATCCGTCGGCACCAGGCCCGCCTTCTGGCACCTGCGAATGGAGCCTGCGACCAGCCGGGTGATACGGGCCTGGAAATCCAGGAAGGCATCCCACAGCCCGTATTCGTTGCGCACCATGGTGCTCCATTCCAGCCAGATGATGGCGTAGTCCGGCTGCCTTTCCACGGACTCGCCGAAGCCGCGCAGGTGTTCCCCAACGGCCTGCAGGGGGTCGGCAGCGCCGCGATGATGGTCCCGCGCCATGGCCATGTAGAAGCGGTCGACCTCGCCGATGATGGCGCGCAGCAGGGCCTCGCGGTTGGGGAAGTACAGGAACGCCGTGGGTACCGACAGCCGGGCGGCCCGCGCCACATCGGCATGCACGACGCGGCCCAGCCCCTTCGCCGCCGCGGCCCTGACGGCGTGGCCGAGCAACTGCGAACGCCGCGCCTGCGGTGACAGGCGAACCTGCTTTCTGGCTGCGGTCATCGATGCTGTGCTTCGCTTGCTGCCGACGGGACAGCATAGCCGCAACGGCCGGCCATGGTCTGGCGGCAGCGGTGCCCGGCCCTATTGCCGCCACGGCGGCAACGCCCGATGCGCGGGATGGTTCGCCGGCAGCCGCTGCCGTCCCGTGCCGAAGAAATTCTCGCGCAGGGTGTTGCCTTCGTAGCCGGTGCGCGCCCGGCCGCGCCGCTGCAGTTCCGGCACCACCAGGTCGACGAAATCCTCGAACCCCGATGGCTGCGTGATCGCGTGGATGTTGAAGC
>CAYGQN010000616.1:0-1799 GCA_964351795.1 uncultured Gammaproteobacteria bacterium | reverse complement strand
TCCCGCCACAGCCTTGGCCGGTAGTTCGGATCGAAGGCGATGCGTGTGCCGGTGGCGCGGCACTGCACGAGGGCATCGAGCAGGCGGGCGCGATCCGCGGGCTCGAGAATCGCCAGGGTGATGCCGGACAGGTACAGCAGGTCGAAGCCTGACAGCACTGCGGCGGGATCATCGAACTGGCGCAGCAGTTGCCGAGCGGCTGATTCGCGGCGCCAGTAATGGAAGGCCCGTTCGCCCTTGTCATCGTTCACCACCCAGTACAGGCCGGGCAGGGCGCCCGGGACGCTTGCCACCAGCGCGGTGTCGATGCCCTCGGCGGTCCAGGCCGCACGCATGTCAGCGCTGAACGGATCATCGCCGAGCGCGCTGATATAGCTCACCGTGCCTGTTGCCGCTGGCAGCAGCCGCGCGAGGTTCACGGCCGTGTTCAGGGTATCGCCGGCGAAGCCTGCGTGAACCTTGTCGCCGCTGCCGGTGAGCTCGATCATGCATTCGCCGATCGCGGCCACGCGCAACGCCCGCTCGCATGACCCTGTCGGTTCCCCCTGCATGGACAGGCATTCAAGCACAACTGATAATGCCTGTCGTCATTCATCTGCGCGAGTACCTTCAGGCCGTGAACCGTGCCGCCTTCGCCGGGCTGCTGAAGCCTGGCACCGTCATCCCTGTCGTGGTCATCGATAATCCCGCCGCTGCCGTGCCGCTCGGGCGGGCACTGCTCGCCGGCGGCATCGGCGCCATGGAAATCACCCTGCGTACGCCGGCCGCGCTGGAGGCGGCGCAACGCGTCGCCAGTGAGCTGCCGGAAATCATGCTGGGCATCGGCACCGTCACACGACCGGCCCAGGCGGCGCAGGCCGCAGACGCCGGTGCGCGCTTCCTGGTCAGCCCCGGGCTCAGCGAGGCCCTGGCCGCCGCGGTTGCCGGCAGCGGCCTGCCGTTCCTGCCCGGCGCCGCCACGGTCTCTGAAATCCTGCAGGCACGCGAGCTCGGTTTCGACCTGCTGAAGTTCTTTCCGGCCGCGCAGGCCGGGGGGCTGAAGATGCTTGGCTACTTCGACAGTCTGTTCGACGACGTGGCCTTCTGCCCGACGGGGGGCGTTGATGCCGGCAATGCCGCGGACTACCTGGCGCTGCGCAACGTGGATTACGTTGGTGGCAGCTGGCTGGCCCCGGCCAGGCTGATCGACGCCGCCGACTGGGCCGGCATCACCTCCCTGGCGCGCGCCGCGGCGGGCGCCTAGGCCCCCAGGCGCGGCGGAGCGCTGTTGGCGCTCGCCATGTACCCGGTGGGGCGGTCCGTGCCGTATGCCGCGCCGGACCACCCATTCACGGAGACCAACCCATGAAACGACCCGCGACGCTGTTGCTCGGCCTGTCGACCATCGCGATTTTCGCGATCACGATCCTGGCGGTCATTGGCCACGGCTGGCTGTGGCCGGCGGTGTTCTTCCCTGATCTGCTGGCACTGAACTGGCGCTCGCAGTTCAACACCGACCTGCTCCTGCACCTGCTGCTGCTCGGCAGCTGGGTGGCCTGGCGCGAGGGCTTCGGGCTGCGGGGCGCGGTGCTGGGCCTGTTCTGCGTCATCTGGGGCGGCATGTTCACCTTTCCCTACCTGCTATGGGTGCTCGCCGACAGTGCTGGCGACGCCGGTGTGATGGTGTACGGGCGTCGCCGGGTCGCCGCGGCCTGAGCCTGGCCGGGTGCGCGCGGCCGTGCGCCGCTGCATGACCTGTCACGGATGGACCGGCCGGCGTCAGCCCGCCGGCGCGGTATCGCGCCGCTGCCGCGGCAGGG
>CAYGQN010000615.1:0-1814 GCA_964351795.1 uncultured Gammaproteobacteria bacterium | reverse complement strand
GGTTTCGGGCACCACCTGCTCGGCGTAGAACTTCGCCATCACGCGCTTGCGCTGGTGCAGGGGGGAATCCCCGCTGGCGGCCGCGGCCATGCGCAGCCACATCCAGGCGCAGCCGGTGATGGCCACCAGCTGCAGGTAGGCCACGGCGCCGGCCTCGGCGGCGCGCGGGTCCTTGCCCACGCGCTGGAGCATGATCTCGGTGCAGGCGTCCAGGTTCTCCACCGCACCCACCAGGGCATGGCGGATCACGGCGAGCTTCGCATCACCGCGGTACTTCACGATGTCCTCGCGCAGGCGCTCGCGGAACACCTGGTAGCGCTGGCCGTCGCCCTTGGCCAGCTTGCGCGTGACCAGGTCGATGGCCTGGATGCCGTTGGCGCCCTCGTAGATGCCGGCGATACGCACGTCGCGCACGTACTGCTCCACGCCGGTTTCCTTCACGTAGCCGATGCCGCCGAACACCTGCACGGCGGTGTTGGCCGCCTCGAAGCCGGCCTCGGAGCCGCCGGCCTTGCACACCGGCAGCAGGAACTCGGCCAGCGCCAGGGCCTCGCGGTCGCCGTCGGCGCGGTAGGCGTCCAGGTTCATCGCCGCCTCGAACACCAGCGCGCGGAAGCCCTCGATGCGGGCGCGCATCATCATCAGCATGCGGCGCACGTCGGCATGCTCGATGATGGCCACCGGCGCTTCGGCCGGGTGGCCGCCCTGGGGCCGTTCCAGCGCGTACTGCGAGGCGCGCATCAGCGCGGCGCTGCCCACGGCAATGCCCTGGATGCTCACCTGCAGGCGCATGAGGTTCACCATGGTGAACATGCACTTCAGGCCCTCGCCCTCGGGCCCGATGCGGATCCCGTGTGCATCCTCGAGATCGAGCACCGTGGTGGCCGAGGCCTTCAGGCCCATCTTGTCTTCCACGCGCGAGACGGTCGCGCCGTTGCGCGCGCCAAGGCTGCCGTCGGCCTCGAAGTGGTGCTTGGGCACCAGGAACAGGCTCAGGCCACGCGTGCCGGGGGCGGCATCGGGCGTGCGGGCCAGCACCATGTGCACGATTTGCGCGGTGACGTCCTGGTCGCCGTAGGTGATCCAGATCTTGGTGCCGTTGAGCCGGTAGCTGCCGTCCTCGACGGGCGTGGCCAGGGTACGGATGCGGCCGACGTCGGAGCCGGCCTGCGGCTCGGACATGCAGATGGTCGCCGCCCACTCGCCGCTCGCCAGGCGCGGCACCACGGTGTCGCGGGTGGCCTCGTCGGCGTGCTCCAGCAGCAGGTGGCCGGCTGCGCGCAGCATCAGCGGCAGCATGCCGAAGGCGATGTTGGCGCCGTCCACCATCTCGGCGAAGGCCACCTGCAGGGCCAGCGGCAGTGCCTGCCCGTCGACTTCCTCGGGCAGGTCCAGCCCCGGCCAGCCGGCCTCGACGTAGGCATCCCAGGCCGCCTTGAAGCCGGGCGGTGTGACCACGCTGCCGTCGACGAGCTTCGAGCCATGCAGGTCGCCATCGGCGTTGATGGGCGCGAGCACCTGCTCGTTCCACTTCGCGCCTTCGCCGAGCACGGCGTTGACCACCTCGGCATCCACGTGGGCGTAGCGCGGGTAGCGGGCAAGGCCGGGTGCGTCGAGGACTTCGGTCAGCAGGAACAGCGAGTCCTGCAGCGGTGCGGTGTAGTAGGTGGTCATGGCAGTGTCCCGTTCAGGCGATCACGGTCGCGTGTGTTGCGCGGCCAGGGTTGGTTGCCGGGTTTGGCGCCGTAGGAGCGGCTTAAGCCGCGAAGGCGGAGTGGCCTGGCGCCGGGGCCGGGGATGTCGCGCCTGCCGTG
>CAYGQN010000614.1:0-1820 GCA_964351795.1 uncultured Gammaproteobacteria bacterium | reverse complement strand
TGGCGCGGTTCACGGCCCGCAGCTGGTCCTGCACGGTGGGCAGGTGCGGCACCTTGCCCTCGGCCAGTTCCGGCACCTTGCTCTTGATGCGCCCCAGCGAGAAATAGCGCGAGCCCGATACCCGCAGCCGGCCGACGCGCCCTTCGGTCACCGTGAGCACGACGATGCCGCCGACCACGTCCTGCTCGGGGATGTCCACCAGCACGGTGCCGAAGCCCTGGTCGCGGAACACCTGCTCCAGCGCCGCGCGGGCGGCTTCCACGTCGTCGATGGTGCGCCCGGGCCCGAGGTGCGGGTACACCGCGCGCTCCACATCGATGCCGTCCACCAGCGTGTTGCCGGCGATGCGGTACTCCCACACGTCGAAGGTCGGCTGGGTATCGGCGCCGGGGACCTCGGCGGTGTCGCCAGCTTCGACAGCTTCGACAGCTTCGACAGCTTCGACAGCTTCGACAGCTTCGACAGCTTCGGCACTGGCTTCGGCACTGGCTTCGGCACTGGCGTCGGTGCTGGCGTCGGTGCTGGCGTCGGTGCTGGCGTCGGTGCTGGCGTCGGTGCTGGCGGCCGGTGCGTCAGCGGCCCCGGCAGGCGCCGCCGCCGGCAGGATCGCCGGGCCAAGCGCGAGCAGGAGCATGAGCAAGGTGGCCGGGAGCGGCTTGCGTGAATCGATACCGGGCATGGCGGGCGATTGTGTTACAGGTTTATGACAGGCGCATGACCGGGGCCCGGCTGGAGCCGCCGGTGATGCGCATGAAGGGCTTCCACGGCGCCGCGATCAGCCGCCGAAACCGAGTACTTCAACGGTGATGATGGACAGCGCGGAATCCTCGAACCGGCCGGCGCCATCGGCGTCCCCGGCGCGCTCGCCGGTGGACTCCTGGGCACTCTGCTGGGCCGCGTTGGCGGTGTTGGACACGCCCGTCAGGCCCGCGGCCAGGCCGCCGACGTCGCCCTGCGGCACGCCGATGGCATTGCCGCCCACCTGGATGTTGTCCGCACCCACCACCTCGGTGGCCACGATGGTGATGTTGCCGGCCGAGGCGATGCCGGCATCACCGGCACTGACCACGCCCTGGGGCGCGAACAGGAACACGTCGCCGGGGGTGACGCCGGGCGGGGCGAAGTTGCGGATGCCGCTGCCGGACACCTCCGGCGGGAACACGGTGATGAACTGCCCGCTGCTGGGGTCGAACACCACCTGCGGCGGCGGCGCGGCCAGCGCGCTCTTGGCGCCGCGGCCGGCATCGATGTCGCCGGTGGAGGCCCACAGCAGGATGTTGCCGCCCTGCAGGGCGAACACGCGCGAGGCGTTGACGAAGAAGTCATCGCGCACGAAGCCGCTCACGTCGCCGTCCTGCTGGACGACGATGCCGAGCTGGTTCTCGTTCTTGGTGACCGCGTCGGTGGTGGCTGCACCGGCGTTGGCACTGCCGCCGGGCACGAACAGATTGATGTCGCCGCCATCCTCGGTGTGGATGCGGCTGAGCAGTAGCGACAGGCTGCCGTCGGCGTCGCCATCGGGGAACAGCGTCCGCGCCGCGGCGACGCCGCGCGCGAACTCGCCCTGGATGCCGGATTCGCGCAGCTCGTTGAAGAAGGCGTCCAGCAGCACCGTGGCGGCGTCGTCTTCCAGGCGCAGGCCGGGTTGCGGCCGGGAGGTGTCCACGCCCTGCGCGCGCAGGGTCTCGGCATAGGCGCGCACGTCGGCCAGCGCCTCTTCCAGTGCGGCCCGCAGCAGCACGCCGCTGTTGCCCGCACCCGCCGGCTCGCCTTCGGCACCGACGCCGCGCGTGAACAGCTCGCCCAGGTAGGCAATGGCC
>CAYGQN010000613.1:0-1825 GCA_964351795.1 uncultured Gammaproteobacteria bacterium | reverse complement strand
CATCAACATCGCCTCCGCGGGCGACATCGACTTTGCCAATGACAGCGCCGCCATCCTGTCGCTGGGACGTTCCGCGGGTTTTGGCAACATCGGGTTCGACCAGCTGGAAGCAGACCTCGTAGGCCAGTTTTTCCGCGACTGGGCGGACTTCCAGTTGTTGTTCGGTTTCAACTACGAGCCGATCATCAGCCCAGGCACGGATGTGCTGGAGGCCCCGTTCCTGTTCGACCTGTTCATGCCTGGCGCGGTTTACGGTGCAGACGGGGGCAACATCACGATTGCCGCGGGCGGCAGCATCAACGGGCCCGGCACCAGTCAGCTCACCAACCAGTGGCTGGTGTCGCTCGGGGGCATCACCGAAGACAACGCCATCGGTGGAACGCCCGCCGGCCGGGAGCTGCCGACGCTGTGGGCAGTGGTGCCCGAGCAGTTCCGCCAGAACCTGGGCTCGCTCGGCGGCGGCGACGTCGCGCTGGCCGTCGATGGCGACGTTACCGATTTCTCCGTGATGTTGCCTTCCACCGGCCAGCAGACCGGCGAAGGCTTCGAGTTCGGCCCGTCGTCATCGGGCTTCACGGCCTCCGGCACCAACGAGGTCACCGTGCTCGGCGGCGGCGACCTCGACATGCGTGTCGGTGGTGACTTCCGCGGCGGTCAACTCCTGCTTGGCCGGGGCGATGGGCGCGTGCGCGCGAACGGCGAGGTCGCCGCCCTGGAAGGCAGCGAGACCGACCTCATCGTGATGCTCGGTGACGCCAGCCTCGATGTACAGGCCGGAGAGGGCCTGACCCTGGAGGCGGCATACAACTTCTCCATGCTTCGCCGCCCGACGCTGCAATCGCCCTCGGGTAGCACCCTGGACGCGGACACCCGCCCGTTCTTCTTCACCTACGAGCCGGGCAACACACTGGCTTTGGGCGCGCTCTCCGGAGATGTCCTTCTGGAGAACGCCAACAACGCCGGTTCACCCATCGTGTCCGGATTCCTTGGCGGCGCCACGTTGTCGGCCGGCGAACAGACCGGCCTGCGCGTCTACCCGGGTTCCTTCGATGCGCGGGCGCTGGCCGGCAACATCCGCATCGACCGCGGCTTCACCATGTTCCCGGACCCTGACGGGACGTTCCGCCTCCTGGCCGACGGCAACGTCAATGACCTGGGCCTGGAGACCGCCAACGCGCCACTGGCCATCATCCAGTCCGACGCGGATGTGAACGATCTGCCGACACCAAGCCGCGCCGACAGCGGTGCACCCGTCATCGCCACAACGCTGTCGCCGCTGAAGAGCACGCCGGTCAACGACGCCCAGCGGCGCTGGCATGCGACAGTACCTGTGCACCTGGATGATCGGATACCCAGCCGGATCGTTGCCCGCCGCGGCAGCATCGGCAACGCCGAGGCCGAGGCGGCCGGTTTCCGTGTCATGAGCGCGGAACAGACGCTGGTGAGTGCCGGCAACGACATCATCGGGCTTGACGTGGAATTCCAGAACAACACCGATGCCGATACCAGCGCCATCAGCGCCGGCCGTGATATCCGCTTCCTGCCCAATCGCAACATCCGCGGCCAGCTGGCCCAGGACCGCAGCCGCCGCAACGAAGGCATCCTGTTCACCGGCCCGGGCCGGGGCCTGGTGTCGGCCGGGCGCAATATCGACCTCGGCACCTCCGATGGCATTGTCAGCGTGGGCAACCTGCGCAACCTGAACCTGCCCGATACCGGCGCCGACATCAGCGTGCTGGCCGGCACTGGCAGTGGCAGCGACCTCGGCAGCTTCTTCAACGATTACATCGTGAACCTGCCCGCCGATGACGAGGCGGCCATCGCC
>CAYGQN010000612.1:0-1831 GCA_964351795.1 uncultured Gammaproteobacteria bacterium | reverse complement strand
GGCCTCACCGGCCGGCCCGGGCCAAGGCTGCGGTTGCCGCGCCAGCTGCTGTACCCGGTGGCCGCGGTCAGCGAACTCACCGCGCGGCTGTTCGACGGCCGCGAGCCGCAGGTCACCATCGACGGGCTGAAGATGTCCCGCAAGCGCATGTATTTCAGTTCCGACAAGGCGCGGCGCGAACTGGGCTACCAGCCGCGACCGGCGCGCGAAGCGCTGGCCGATGCCGTGGCCTGGTTCGCAGGGCAGGCCGCCTGAGCGCGGCGGGCCTGCTCAGGGCTCGCCGACCTGCCCGCCCACGCGGGCCGCTTCCGGGGCCAGCGCGTCGATCGGTACTTCCTTCGCGCTGCGACCGAAGCTCAGGACGGACCAGATGGCCAGGCCACTGGTAATCCACACCAGCTCGCGGCAGCGACGGACCAGGCCGAAGGCAATGCCCGACAGCGGGTCCCCGGTGATGGCGCCGGCCACAACGAGCAACGCGGCCTCCTGCGAACCGAGTGCCGCCGGGATGAAGAACGTGGCCGCCTTCACCAGCTGCACCATGCTCTCGAGGATGATGGCTTCGGTGACGGTCAGTGGATAGCCGAGCAGGCCCATGACCCACCAGATTTCAATCACCCCCATGGACCAGTTGATCACCGCCAGCAGCACCGCACCACCGAAACGCCAGTGGTGCTCGGCGTAGAAGCGCAGGAACTTGTCGTCGAGCTCGCGGATGATCTCCAGGGCACGCGTGAGGCGATGGCCGAACCGGGTCTGGCCAAGACGGCTCGAGGCCAGCGTGGACACGCGCAGGCGCTGGATGAGAAACATGCCCACCGTGCTGGCACTGAGCACCGCGAGGCCCGTGGCCGCGACCAGCTTGTAGGGGCCCTGCAGGATGTCGCTGGCCATCATGAGAGCAAAGCCGACCATCAGGAAGATGATGAGCCCGATGAGATTGGTGGTCTTGGCCAGCACCAGCGAGGCGCCGGATTCACGGTAACCCACGCGGTAGCGCGTTTTCAGGATAAGCGCCTTGATGGGCTCCCCGCCCATGGACGCCATGGGCGTGATGTTGTTGAAGGCCTCGCCGGCCATCCGTATGCCGTACAAGCGCCACAGCCAGCGGCGGGTGACGGGTACCTGCTCGAAGGTCAGGTTCCAGCCCGCCACGTCGGTGAAGAAGGTGAACGAGTACAGCGCCAGCACCAGGGCCATGCCATACCAGCCCACCTCGGACACGCGCGCGAGCAGCTCACCGAGGTCGGTCTGGCGAAACACGAAGTACAGCAGGCCCACGCCCAGTGCGAGAAATGCAAGCTTGGCGAACTTCACTGGCTTGGGACACTCATGGCATGCGGGTATCGGCGTGTTGCGGCCCGGCAATCATCGCACAGCCCCCTGCGGTGGCCAAGAAACACGCGCGCCGCCGCCTGGCGCCGGCCCAAATTGCACCGCGCGTCGCCTCGGCGTAAAGTGCGCCCGCTCGGGCTCGCAGCCGATGGAATTGATGATGATCACCTTGCCCGCCAACGCTCTCCCGCCCGTGGCCACGGGCGCCGGCATCGTCACTGCCCCGTGCCTGCAGCCCGCGTATCGCCCCGCCGCCCGCCACGACGCATCCGACCCGCACATGCGAACGTCGCCGGACCACGTTGACCTGGCCCGCCACCACCGCTTCGCGCCGAACACCGCCGAAGCCAGCTGCAGTTGCCCACAGGGGGTCGGCGCAAGCCGGGACAGCTGAGCGATGCACGCCATCATACTTGCTGCCGGCGTCGGCAAGCGCCTGCGCGCGACCCACGACGCACCCAAGTGCCGGCAGGAGATAGGCGGCCGCAGCCTGCTC
>CAYGQN010000611.1:0-1860 GCA_964351795.1 uncultured Gammaproteobacteria bacterium | reverse complement strand
TCTCTGCCATGCGCGATGTCGACGGGGGCAGCACTCCAGCGGCGCGCTGGAGAGGGGGCTGCCCGGCGTGCGCCTGCGTTCCGGGGCGGCGCGTGGAAAAAAAAAAGCGACGGCACGCCTGCGTACCGTCGCCTCATCACGCTTCCGGACCTTGCAGGACCGGTAGGCCCCTGCCTGCCGCAGCCGCGGTGGCTGCGGTGGCAGGGGCTGTCGGACGTCAGAAGCTGTAGAAGAACTGCAGCTTGTAGAAGTCGTTCATGGAGAAGGAATTGCCATCGTCCAGGTCGGCACCGAAGGACAGGCGCATGCCAGCGGTACCCTTGGACACCTGCACGTACGGGCCCACCCAGAAGTAGCCATCAACGCGGTCGTTGATCTCGGAACCACCATCGAGGAACAGCTCCTCAACGTGCGCGCCGACGGAGACGATCGGGTTGACCTTGTAGCCGAGGTTCAGCCACCAGTGGATGTAACGGTTGGTGCTTTGTCCGCCCGCCTCGTTGGCTTCGTTGCGCAGCGGCAGGTAGAAGCCGGCGTAACCCTGGCCTTCCCAGCGGGAGGTGTCGAGGTTGATGGTGATGTTGGGCACGATGCCATCCCCGACGATACCGTCATCGGCGGCACCCGAGGACAGCAGGCTGCCGAAGGTGAAGCCGAGCTGCGGGTTGATGTTCAGCGCGCCATCGTAGAAGCCGAAGTTGAAGCCGGCGCCTGCCTCCGTCCACTGGCCCCAGTCCGAGCCCGTGCCGGCGCCCCACTGGATGCCGTAGGCGGTGATGTCGGTGCTGAAGCTCTTCCCCTCGCCGTCGTCGATGTTGTAGGAAGCACCGAGGAACGGGTTCAGCCCGAAGAACGCATCCATGTTCAGCGAGATACCGATATCGAGCTTGTCCTGCATGCTTTCGTCGGCGTAGACATTGGTCGGGCCAATGCCGGTAAGGCTTACCGCACCGAGTACCGCGGCGCAGGAGATGGTTTTCGGGATGTTCTTGAGAATCATGATCAGAAGCTCCTTGTTGTATCGATCTGGTAGCAGCCTGCCGCCGTGAGTGCCCGCTCGTTGTCGACCCTCAGTGGCCGCGAGACGGCGAACCGTCTGTCAGCTCAGCTGTGCAGCGGGTGGCCTGAGATGTTGTATTTATGCATCTTAGGCATCCCGTTTTTCAGCGGGCGTCCTAAACGCATGCACCGTGCCAGATTTGATAACTGCCTGATTGCTCTGATCGATTACTGATTAGATTTAATTATCAGCATCTCTTTCTGCGCCAATAACATGCGTCATTTCGCTGCATCGCACCATCATGTTACGAATTGCTGACAGAACCCGTGTCGCGTGATGAACAAAGCGACATTCCGGTCAATTGTTTACAAGTAAAGCCACTGATTTGTTAAGAAAATCGGTGTTCACGCAACACATTTCGCTGCGATCAGCACCATCCGGATGAATCATCCGGGTATTCGGATTCCAACTTCGCACCAGAAGCGGGCGGGCATCGCCGTGAGCAAGCCGCCACACCGGCTGGGGGCCTGGCGCAGTCTCTCCAGCGTGACCGCGGGATTGCTGGCCCGTCACCACTTGTGGGAATGATTCAAGCCGCCGCGTCGCGTCGTCCGGGTTGCAGCAGCAAAGCAACAAAATGCCCGGCCATGTGGTTCCGACGCGTTGGCCTGTTCCGTACCAAAGCGCGGATCTCCGCCGTTGGCCTGGTCCGTGAGGGGCGTCTCGTCTGTCGTCAGCGGGCAGCGCTTCCGGCCGTGACAGGCGCGCGGTAAAGCACCGGCCGTCGGCCGACGGCCGGTTGGTGGGGCTGGTAGGGCTGGTAGGGCTGGTAGGGCTGGTAGGGCTGGTAGGGCTGGTAG
>CAYGQN010000610.1:0-1866 GCA_964351795.1 uncultured Gammaproteobacteria bacterium | reverse complement strand
AGCCGTCCCTGTTCGCCAACGCTGATGCGCCCCTCCAGGTCGGTGCCCACCAGCAGTTGCGGCGGCGCGTCCGTGCCCGGTATCGCCAGCGGCCCGCCGGTCACGCGCACCTCGCCGTTGTCGATATCCAGGGCCCGCGCAATTTCTGCGCTCGCGTCCTGTTCGATACGCAGGTAACCGATGCCTGCGTCGCGCTCGCCCACGAGCACCTCGGCGGCCGACAGGGCGGAGCCGTTGCCGGTCACGACGAGGCTGCCGTTGATGCCCGACCCCTGGTCGCTGCCGAGCACGATCCGCGTCGCCAGCAGTTCGCTGCCGTCCGCGACCGACATGGCCCCGGTGTGCTCGACACCGACGGCCAGCGTGCCGAACACGTAGGCCAGCGAGTCCTGGCCGGTGATGGTCACCGCCGCTTCGGGCAGCAACGCCGGCGGCGGCGCTGCGCCGGGGAAATCCGCCACCTGCGTGACTTCGTCGGGCTCAGGCAGCACGGCATTCACGCGCAGGTCGGCGGCAGTATTGCCGAAAGGGTCACCCACCCGCAGTACGCCACCCCCGCTCACCGCCAGGGTCGCCTCCTCGCCAACAGTGAGGCCGCCGCTTTGCGCGGCCACCTCCAGGGTCGAGGCCCTGCCGTTGTCGCCCCCGGTCACGGCAACCTCGCCAGCGGCAAGATCCAGGCCGCGGTCGATCGTGGCCAGGGCGCCGCCGTCCACACTGAGGGTGCCGCCTCCTGTTCCCGGTTCACCGATGACAAGTTCCTCGACGCCGAACTCCGTGCCGGCGCCGCTCACGGCGATCCGGTCGCCTGCCTCCACGGTCAGGCTCGCCCCGCTGAGGGCATAGAACTGCGCCGCGGTGCTGTCTGCCTGGCCCACCAGGAGCGTGCGGAAGTCGAGCACGGCACCCTCTCGCAGGGTGACCAGGCCGTCTGCCCCGCTGGCCATGGCGACCTGCACGGTGTCGGCGGTCAGAGTGCCGCCGATGATGTCCAGCCCACCGCGCACACCGGCGGCTTCGCCTACCGTGACCGTGCCGTCGACGTTCATCGCACTGCCGGCATTGCCGTTGAACGCCAGCGACACCGTACCCTGAGGCACGGCCAGCTCCCCGGCCTGGCCATCCGTGTCCATGGCGACGACATAGCCGTTGTTGACCAGGTCGAACAGGAGCGGGTCGCCGTCGAGCGGTGCCAGGGTGGATTCCCAGTTGTCCCCGTCGCTGTACAAGCCGCCGGCCGGATCGATCCAGCGCTGTGCACCGCCGCCGAAGAGGATCGACGCGTTCAGGGTCGCCAGCGACGCCCCCGGGTCGTTGGGGCCGCGCAGCGCCGAGGTGGTCGAGTAGAGGAAATACAGGCCCGGATCCAGTGCGACCGTCGTGTCGATGTTCACGCTGGAGTCGACCTGTTGGGTCGAGGCCGTGCGCGCTCGGTACATCTCGGACTCGACGGCCGGGAACCAGGGCGGCTGGTAGTTGTCGGCGTCCATGCGCGACACGCGCAGCTCGGATGAGGCGTAGGGATCGGCGAACAGGGCGCCGCTCGCCGACAGGCTCATCGCTTCGTCGATCACCTCGAACAGGAACGCGAACTGCACCAGGCCCGAGCTGACGTAGTGATCATCGTTGCCCGTCGATGCCGGCGCCATCGCGCTCGCCTCGGCGAAGATGTCCACGCGCCGGATACGATCCGGCTCGCCGGCCACGCTGGTGATGCGGGCGTCGATTTCGGCGGCACTCTCGGCCGGCCCCTGGTCCAGCGCGCGCCCGGCCTGGTAATCGATGTCGATACGGGGCTGGACGATCTCCGGTGGGAAATCGAGCTGGGTGGCGGAAATCGGGTCGATGAAGAAGCGGTACGGCGTC
>CAYGQN010000609.1:0-1883 GCA_964351795.1 uncultured Gammaproteobacteria bacterium | reverse complement strand
GTACCCGCCTCGCCGGTGAGGCTGTTGCGCTCGACCGTCGGCACCCTCGAGGTGTACGGCGCCATTCCCACGCGCGGCGAGCGCTCACCCGAAGCGCCGCACACGCATCTGCTGCCCCGCCTGCTCAAGCGCAACGAGGCGCTCGACACGGCGGCCTACGTGCCGGTGCTGAGCCTGTACCCGGCCAACCCCCGCTTCGACAAGTACGGCCAGCCCCGCGACTTCGACGCCGGCGCGGCGGCCGCCTTCGAGCACCTGTACCGCGCCTACGGCGCGCCCGCCGTCGCCTGATTGCGCGGGCGTTGCCGCCGCTGTGTGCCGGGGTTGAACCCGGCGGCGAGCGGCGTGGCTCGCGTGATGGACACGCACCGGCCACTGTCCTGCTGACGTTTCCGGGTGATCCCACGCGACTCGGGCCTGTGCTGAAGGTCCGTCCGCCAGGCCATCGCGTCGCAGGCCTTCGCCCGGTCTGCGGGCGGCTTCCGGGGGGCGGGCGGATTGGCCAGCAAGCCGATCCACTGCTACGGTTAAAGACAACGCCGGGCGTGCGGTGTTGTCGGGAGCGCCGCTCTCACACCGACGCAGAACGGCGGCAATGCCGCAGGCCACCGGAGGGAGGATGCTGCAGGATGGGCGCACCGGCCCCGTACGCCATCGCCGAGCAGGACGCGGGCTGCGCTGGTCGCCGGCCCCCGGCGCCGGCCTGGCGGGCTTCGCCGCCCGTTGTCCGCGTTGCTCAGCTGTATTGCCCGAGGCACGCACCGAGCTGCGATACGCGGGCGAGGGCATGCTCGCTGAGGGCCTGGGCCGCAAGCATCAGCGCCTCGTCCTCGGTCTGATCCGCGGCATCCATGTAGGCCTGCAGTATGTGTTCGGCCTGCAGCAGCAGCGCCCTCAGACGTACATCGGGGGTGCCGCCAACGGCTGCCTGCTGGCCAGTCCCGGCCGCGTTGCCGGTGCTGGCACCCGCCGCAGGCGTGCAGTCCCGCGCCGCAGCACACAGGCGGCGCAGCAAGGATGCCGGCGCCGCGTGCCCGGCATTGTCGAGCATGGCTGCATCGGTCTGCGCGCTGGCTGCCCAGGCGCTCTCCAGAATGTCCGCCAGTGCCTGCAGGCCGGCCACGTCCGTGGCCCGGGGAACGCGTTGCCGCGGGCGGTCCGTGTGGCGAATCGCCCGGCGGCGCTGCCGCAGGCGCGTGATGTGTTCAAGCTCGCCGCGGGCCAGCGCTTCGGCCCGCTCGCGGGCGGCCTCGGTTTCCGCGGCGGCCGCCATGTGGGCATAGAAGCTGAAGGTGCGTTCCTCGTTCTCCAGTGCAAGTCCGAGTGCCTCGTAGGGGCTGATGAAGAAGTCCCCGCTGGCGGCCTCGAGCTCGAAGGTCTCGGGAAGACGCCAGCCCACCTCGACAGCCACCGGCGGGCGCAGGCCCTCGCGCCCTGCCCAGCGCGTCACGGCGTCGCCGTGCGCCTGTTCATCGGCCGCGAGTTCGCGAAACAGCGCCGCGGTATCGTGATTGCCCTCGCGCGCCATCAACGTCGCAAGCTCGGTGAACCGTCGGGCTGCTTCGGCCTCCATGGTGACTGCGAGATCCATCAGGGCCTCCACACTGCGCGGGCCGGGCAGGGGGAATTGCGGGTCGATCGCTTCCTTCATGGCCGCCTCCTGTGCAAGCTCGCCGTGGGTGCCGGGCTGCCGGCACGCCAACAGCCTGATGGGATCAGTGTAGGAGAGTTGCGGCGACGGTTCACACCAGCGACGCCCGGAATGGCGTCACCCTGGCGGCCCGGCCTGGCTCAGCCTGCGACGGCCTGCCCGCCTCCCGGGCCTGCAGTGCCCCCCGGCCTGCCGCCCCTTCATCGTCTCACCGCGAAGGAACGCCCTGCAC
>CAYGQN010000608.1:0-1889 GCA_964351795.1 uncultured Gammaproteobacteria bacterium | reverse complement strand
GGTCACGGCCGCCTCGTCGCTGAGTTCGGGGGGCGGATCGTTGTTCGGGTAACCGCGGTAGAAACCGCCACGCCATTCCACCGTGCTGGTGCCGTCGCCGTTGTCCTTGACGGTGAGAAACGCCGAGTAGGTGGTTACCGGCAGCACGTTCACATCGACTTCCTTGATGCGGTACTTGTACATGCGCTGCTCGGGCGCGTACTTCTGCAGCTCCTCCAGGATGGTCGGGCCGCCGTCCTCACCCAGGGTGAGCAGGCGTTCGGTGCCCTTGTCGGTACCGCCTTCGCTCTCGCAGGCGTGCACGGCGGGATGCCAGTCGGCGATACTGCAGAAATCCGCAATGATGCTCCACACGGCATCCGGGCTGGCATTCACAACAACGGTTTCCGTGACCTTCTGCCGTGACGGGCCGTGGGCGTTGGCGATGCCGGACAGGCCGAGCAACACCAGCGTAACGATGCAAAACATGCGATTCATGTCGACTGGCTCCTTCAGATTCATGTATGACGTTGTCGGCGCAAGCACCGCGCGCCGCATACTACCGGCTCGCCGGCCCGCTTGCGAGGCAGACTGCCGCTCGCGGCCGGCGGCTGACCGGGATAAATACTAGGATCGGCGCATGAACAAGTCCTTAATCTGGCTGCGGCATGATCTGCGCCTGCACGACAATCCCGCCCTGCATGCCGGCGCAGCGCGCGGGGCGGTGCTGGTGGTCTACATCGATGAGCAGGGCAATGATGACTGGCCGGCCGGTAGCGCCAGCCGCTACTGGCTGCATCACGCACTGGCGGATCTGGATGCTGCGCTCACCCGCCGCGGTACCTCGCTGCTGCTGTGTCGAGGGCCGGCAACGCAGGTGCTGGCCGATCTCATCGCACAGACCGGCGCCGATGCGGTCTACTGGAACCGGCGCTACGAACCCGGCGGCATCGCGGTCGACACCCGGGTCAAGGAACAGCTGCAGGCGCAGGGTGTCGATGCCCGCAGTTTCCCCGGTAACGTCCTGTACGAGGCGTTCCGGGTGCGCACCGGCAGTGGCGGCCCCTACCGGGTGTTCACGCCGTTCTGGAAGCACTGCCTCGGGCGCGAGGAGCCGCCGGCGCCCCTGCCCGCCCCGGCACGGCTCACGCCGCTGGCATCACCGCCGGCCGGCGCGGCGCTGGACGCGCTGGGCTTGCTGCCGCGGCTCGACTGGGCAGGCGGCATCGCCGCCCACTGGACGATGACCGAGGCAGCTGCGCTGGCCCGGCTGGATGCGTTCGCCGAGTCCGCGGCGGCCGACTACGAGCGGGACCGCGACTTTCCCGCTCTCGATGGTGTGTCCCGGCTGTCGCCATGGCTGCATTTCGGTCAGCTCAGCACGCGCAGCTGCTGGCATCGGCTGCGTGCCGACGGCGAAGGCGGTGCCTGGCTGCGGCAGCTGGCCTGGCGCGACTTCGCCCACCATTTGCTGTACCACTTCCCGCACACAGTGGAGGCGCCGCTGCGAGAGGCCTTCAGCGCCTTCCCCTGGGCCGATGACGACGCTGCACTGGCGGCCTGGCAGGCCGGCCGTACCGGTTATCCGCTGGTGGATGCCGGCATGCGCGAGTTGTGGCACACGGGCTGGATGCACAACCGCGTGCGCATGGTGGTGGCCTCGTTCCTGGTCAAGCACCTGCGCCTGCACTGGCTGCACGGCGCCCGCTGGTTCCACGACACGCTGGTGGACGCCGATGTGGCCAACAACACCATGGGCTGGCAATGGGTCGCCGGCTGCGGGGCGGATGCCGCACCGTACTTCCGCATCTTCAACCCCGTCACCCAGTCGAAGCGTTTCGACGCCGAGGGCGATTACATCCGCCGCTGGGTACCCGAACTGGCGGCCCTGCCGGCCAGGCACATCCATT
>CAYGQN010000607.1:0-1894 GCA_964351795.1 uncultured Gammaproteobacteria bacterium | reverse complement strand
CGGTGCTGTCGGCCTGGCCCTGCTCGTCGAAGGCCATGACCACCACCGCGGCGCCGAAGCGCCGGATCTGGCGGGCCTGCTGGATGAATTTCTCCTCGCCTTCCTTGAGGCTGATCGAGTTCACCACGCCCTTGCCCTGGATGCAGGCGAGGCCCGCTTCCAGCACGCTCCAGCGCGAGGAATCGAGCATGATCGGCACCCGGCCGATGTCCGGCTCGCCGGCGATGAGATTGAGGAATTCAATCATCAGCGCCTCGGAGTCGAGCATGCCTTCGTCGAAGTTGATGTCGATGATCTGGGCGCCGTTTTCCACCTGCTGGCGGGCCACTTCCAGGGCCGCCTCGATGTCGCCGTCCTTGACCAGCCGGGCGAAGCGCGGCGAGCCGGTGACGTTGGTGCGCTCACCGACATTGATGAAGCCGACCTCCGGGGTGATGTTCAGCGGCTCCAGGCCGCTCAGGCGGCAGCAGGGCGCGATTTCCGGGATTTCCCGGGCGGGCAGCGGGGCCACCGTCTCGGCGATCGCCTTGATGTGGCCGGGCGTGGTGCCGCAGCAGCCGCCGACCAGGTTCACGAAGCCGCTCTCGGCGAAATCCCGGATCCAGCCCGCGGTGTCCTGCGGGCCCTCGTCGTAGCCGCCGAACTCGTTCGGCAGGCCGGCATTGGGGTAGGCCGCCACGCGGGTGTCGGCGATGCGCGAGAGCTCCTCCACGTAGGGACGAAGGTCCTTGCCACCGAGGGCGCAGTTCAGGCTGATGGCCAGCGGGCGGATGTGGCGCACGGAGTTCCAGAAGGCCTCGACGGTCTGGCCGGTCAGGGTGCGGCCGCTGGCATCGGTGATGGTGCCGGAGACGATGACCGGCAGGCGGAAGCCCATGTCCTCGAAGCGCTGGTCCAGCGCGTACAGCGCCGCCTTGGCATTGAGGGTGTCGAAGATGGTTTCCACCAGGATGATGTCCACGCCGCCGTCAACCAGGCCGCGCAGGGCCTCATCGTAGGCTTCCACCAGCTCCATGAAGGTCACGTTGCGATAGGCCGGGCGGTTCACGTCCGGGGAAATCGACGCGGTGCGATTGGTCGGGCCGAGCACCCCGGCGACGAAACGCGGCCGATCGCCCTGCTCGGCGGCCACGGCCGCGGCGGTCTCCACGGCCAGGCTGGCGCTGGTCTTGTTCATCTCGTAGACCAGCGGCTCCAGGCCGTAATCGGCCTGGGCGATGGTGGTGCTGTTGAAGGTGTTGGTGGCGATGATGTCAGCGCCGGCCTCGAGATAGGCCCGGTGCACGGCACGGATCACGTCGGGGCGGACGATGGAGATCAGGTCGTTGTTGCCGCGCAGCTCCTTGCCATGGTCCGCGAAGCGCTCGCCGCGGAAGTCCGCTTCCTCGAGCTTGTACTCCTGGATCATGGTGCCCATGGCGCCATCGAGCACCAGGATTCGCTTGGCCAGCTGGGCCTGAAGCAGAGCGGTTCGTTGTTCGTGAGCGGTGATAATCGGATCTGATAGCTTGTCCAACACGGCGACGGGACCTCTGTATTTGTATTGAAATTGCAGCGCAGCATTATAGCCGATTTCAAAAAATTATTTAAGAACAGCGAGTTATCGATGCAAACCAGCAACTTAAGTGATTTTTGCCCCAAGTTGGTGCGTTTTCTCGATGGCCGATCGGGGCTCTTTGACACCCTGGTGATGACGATGGCAATGGCGCTGCTGCTCGCCTGCACCCCGGCGCGGGCGTTCACGCTGCCCCCGGATTTCGGGCCGCCGAACTGGCAGCGCGGGCCGGCGGCGCTGCTGGCGGGCCCGGTGCCGGGCGAGGCCGTGGTGTGGCTGGGGCAGGTGGAGGATTTCACCTGGCGGACGGAAGGCGACGAAGTGCGGCTGGTGTTCACC
>CAYGQN010000606.1:0-1900 GCA_964351795.1 uncultured Gammaproteobacteria bacterium | reverse complement strand
GTCCGTCCCGCACACCTCGCCCGCGTGAATCGAGCCGAACAACAGCACCACCAAGACCCTGGCCGTGGCGGTGATCCTGTGCCTGGTGTGCTCGATCATCGTCTCCGGGGCCGCCGTCTACCTGCGCCCGCTGCAGGAAGCCAACAAGGCCGACGACCGCCGCCGCAACATCCTCGAGGTGGCCGGCCTTGCTGATCGTCCCGGTTCGCTGGAAGAGCGCTTCGCGCTGATCGAGGCGCGCGTGGTGGATCTCGCCAGCGGACGCTTCGTCACCGACATCGATCCGGCGGCCTTCGACCAGCGTGCCGCCTCGCGGGACCCGGCGACCAGCGAACCGGTGGACGCGGACCTGGATATCGCCAGCATCAAGCGCCAGGCGCATCGGGCCAAGGTGTGGTTCGTGCGTGACGAGCCGGGCGGGCCCATCCAGCGCCTGGTGCTGCCGGTGCACGGCTACGGCCTGTGGTCAACGCTGTACGGCTTCGTCTCCCTGCAGAGTGACGGTCGCAGCGCCTCGCGGCTGAAGTTCTACGAGCACGCCGAAACGCCCGGCCTCGGCGGCGAGGTGGACAACCCCGACTGGCGGGCGCTGTGGCAGGGCAAGACGCTGCTCGACAGCGACGGCGAGCCCGTCATCCGTGTCATCCGCGGCAATGTCGGCGCCGACGACCCGGGTGCCGACTACAAGGTCGACGGCCTCGCCGGTGCCACGCTGACCAGCAAGGGCGTGCAGAACCTGATGGTCTACTGGCTGGGCGAGCAGGGCTTCGGCCCGCTGCTGGAACGCCTGCGGGCCTGCGCGGGCGCGGGCCGCGGTGTGCCCGCCAGCCTGGGGGACTGCGAATGACAAATCACGCGATGATCGAATCCAGGAGGCCACCCCATGGCCAGTGACGCAACCCGGGTCGTTACCGATCCGCTGTTCGACAACAACCCCATCGCGCTGCAGGTGCTCGGGATCTGCTCGGCGCTGGCAGTCACCACCTCGCTGGTGACCGCGCTCATCATGAGCCTGGCGCTGACCTCGGTCACCGCCTGCTCCAGCGCCTCGATCAGCCTGATCCGCAACCACATCCCCGGCAGCATCCGCATCATCGTGCAGATGACCATCATCGCCTCGCTGGTCATCGTGGTGGATCAGATCCTGAAGGCCTGGGCTTATGACACCTCCAAGCAGTTGTCGGTGTTCGTCGGCCTCATCATCACCAACTGCATCGTGCTCGGCCGTGCCGAGGCCTTCGCGATGAAGAACCCGCCGGGCCTGTCCTTCCTGGACGGCATCGGCAATGGCCTGGGCTACAGCCTGATCCTCATCCTGGTGGGCATCGTGCGCGAACTCGGCGGCAGCGGCAGCCTGCTGGGCATCCAGATCCTGCCACTGACCAAGGATGGCGGCTGGTACCTGCCGAACGGCATGCTGCTGCTGCCACCCAGCGCCTTTTTCATCATCGGGCTGCTGATCTGGGCGCTGCGTACCTGGAAGCCGGCGCAGGTGGAAAAGCGTGAATACCAGATCCACCAGGTCCACCGGACGGAGGTCACCTGATGGAAGCCCTGCTGAGCCTGTTCGTTGCCTCCATCTTCATGGAGAACCTGGCGCTCGCCTTCTTCCTGGGCATGTGCACGTTCCTGGCCGTTTCCAAGAAAATCGAGACGGCCATCGGCCTCGGCGCTGCCGTGGTCGTGGTGCAGGCCATCACCGTGCCGGCGAACAACCTGCTGTACCAGAACCTGCTCAAGCCCGGGGCGCTGTCCTGGGCCGGGCTGCCCGACACCGATCTCAGCTTCCTCGGCCTCATCAGCTACATCGGTGTCATCGCCGCCATGGTGCAGATCCTGGAGATGGCCCTGGACAAGTACTTTCCCGCGCTCTACAACGCGCTGGGCATCTTCCTGCCGC
>CAYGQN010000605.1:0-1922 GCA_964351795.1 uncultured Gammaproteobacteria bacterium | reverse complement strand
GGTGCGGGACGTTGCCGATGATGACCGGCTCGTCGGCCAGCAGGGTCGCGGCGAGAATGGGCAGCGCGGCGTTCTTCGCGCCGGAAATGCGGATCTCTCCGCGCAGCGGCGCGCCGCCGTGGATGATGAGTTTGTCCATGGGTGCCTGTCCCGGCCGGGGCCGGGCCTCGGGGGTGTCGCCGGCCGGGGCTAGAGTACCTGCAGGCCGCTGGCCTTATGCCATTGGTCCGGCGTGAAGGTCTTGATGGAAAGGGCATGCAGGTTGTCCTGGAAGGCATTGCCGAGCGCCTGGTAGACCAGCTGATGCTGCTTGACCATGTTCAGGCCCTCGAAGGCCGATGCCACGATCTGCGCCTGGAAGTGGTGCCCGTCGCCATCCACCTGCGCCGTCGCGCCTTCGATACCCTGTTCGATCATTGCCTTGATTTGTTCCGGTGTCATAGCGAGGTCATTCCTCCGCGGGTTCGGTGGATCGGGCGGACGTTCCGGCGCCGATCAGCGCCTCCACATCATACAGCCGAGCCATCGCCTCGAGCTCGGCCGGCAGGCCGGAGAACACCAGGGAGCCCCCGGCTGCGCGGGCGCGCCGCGCCAGCAGGAACAGCAACGCGATGCTGGTACTGTCGATGCGGGTGACCGCTTCCAGGCTCAGCGCGTTGCGGCCGGGCCCGAATGCCGGCAGGCGCTGCAGCAGCCCCGGCACCGTGCGCAGCGTGAGATCGCCGGACAGGGCCCAGGACGAATCGTCCAGCCGCGCGAGGTCGGCGGCGGTCATTGGCGGGCGTTGGCCGCCGTGCGCTGCGCCAGCGTATCAATCAGGCCGGCGATACCACTGTCGCGGATGACGGCGGCGAAATCGGCCCGGTAAGTGGTGATGAAGCTCACGCCGTCCACGGCTACGTCGTATACCTTCCAGTTGCCATCGCGCGCGTGCATCCGGTAGTTCACCGGTACCGGCACACCGCCGGGCTGCTCGATTTCGGTTTTCACGGTGACCCGCTCGGCGTCGTCCTCGGCCTGCACCGGTTGGTAGTTGATGGTCTGGTTGGAATACTCCAGCAGGGCCGTGGAATAGGTGTTGATGAGCAGTTCGCGGAAGCGGTTCACCAGCTGCTCGCGCTCGGCCTCGGAGGCGCCGCGCCAGTGCTTGCCGACGGCCCATTGGGCCATGCGCGGGAAGTCGAAATGCGGGGCGATGATCTCCTGCACCACGCGGCGCAGCCGATCAGGGTCGGCGCGCAGGGCCTCGCGCTCGGTGGTGACCAGCTGGATGACCTGGTCGGCGGTGCCCTTCACCACCGACACCGGATCATCGACGGCGAAAACCGGGTTGGCGATGGCAAGGCCGAGTGTCAGGGCAGTCAGCAGTCGCCGGGTCGTGCGGATGAGTGTTGTCATAACTGCGTCACCATTGCTGTTGCACCTGGTCGCGGGGCCGTTGTAGCGCGGCGCATCCAGGCTGGCTGTTGTGTTGTCTGCAGGCAAGGCTGGTGGTTGCGCCCCGGGGTGCGGGTCGGTCCGGGCCGATCTTGGGCTAGTCTCCGCCCTGGCCCTGCCGGTAGAGGAACTGGCCGATGACCCGCTCCAGCACCACGGCCGGTTCCGTCAGTGTAATCTTATCGCCATCCTGAAGAAACATGTCGGAGCCGCCCGGCTCCAGCCCCACGTACTGCTCGCCCAGCAGGCCGGCGGTGTAGATGCTGGCCGAGGTGTCCTCGGGGATTTCGCTGAAACCGGCGTCGATCTTGAGCGTGGCCACGGCCTCGTAGGTGGTGGTGTCGAAGCCGATGCCGGCCACCCGGCCCACCACCACGCCGGCCATTTTCACCGGTGAGCGCACCTTCAGGCCGCCGATGTTCTCGAAATGCGCCTCGATGGTGTAGGTCTCGGACTCGGACATTCCGGTCAGGGTGAGGTTGCCG
>CAYGQN010000604.1:0-1940 GCA_964351795.1 uncultured Gammaproteobacteria bacterium | reverse complement strand
ATCCGGCGCTGGCGCCGCGCGCCTTTGCGCGTTGCCCGGCGCCTCAGGCGTCGTTGTGGCCCAGCACCGGCTGCCCGCGGGCGGCGGCGAAATCCAGCAGTCGCCGGATGGGCAGCATCGCCCGCTCGCGGACCGCCGGGTCCACCCGGACCTCACCGCTGCCGGTCTCCAGTGCCGCGGCCAGTTTGCGCAGCCCGTTCATGGCCATCCAGGGGCAATGGGCACAGCTGCGGCAGGTGGCGCCCTCACCGGCCGTGGGAGCCTCGAGCAGCTCCTTGCCCGGTGCGGCCTCGTGCATCTTGTGGAAGATGCCGCGATCCGTTGCCACGATGAAGCGCTTGGCATCGCTGTCGCGCACGGCGGCGATGAGGCCGGAGGTGGAGCCGACGTAGTCGGCCTGGGCGATCACCGGCGGCGGGGATTCCGGGTGCACCAGCACCATGGCATCGGGATAGCGCTCCCGCATGGCGGCGAGCTCCCGGCCCTTGAACTCCTCGTGCACGATGCAGGCGCTGTCCCACATGAGCATGTCGGCACCGGTCTGGCGATAGACGTAGTCCCCGAGGTAACGATCCGGCGCCCAGATGATCTTCTCGCCCTGCTCGTGCAGGTGGCGGACCACGTCCACGGCGGTGCCGGAGGTCACCATCCAGTCGGCACGGGCCTTCACCGCGGCGCTGGTGTTGGCATACACCACCACCTTGCGCTCGGGATGCGCGTCGCAGAAGGCGGCAAACTGCTCGGGCGGGCAGCCGAGATCCAGCGAACAGTTGGCATTGAGGTCCGGCATGAGCACGCGCTTTTCCGGGTTGAGGATCTTGGCGGTCTCGCCCATGAAGCGCACGCCTGCCACCACCAGGGTCCGGGCCGGGTGTTCGTGACCGAATCGCGCCATGTCCAGCGAGTCGGAAACATGCCCGCCGGTCTCGTCGGCCAGCACCTGCAGATCGTCTTCGACGTAGTAGTGCGCCACCAGCACGGCGTCCTGCTCGATCAGCAGGGCCTTGATGCGCGCCCGCAGCGCCTCGCGTTCATCGTCGTCCAGCTGCTCACTGACGGTCGGCGGCACGCTCATCGGCGGCTGATGACTGTCGTGACGGGGTGCGATGATGGTGTCGTTGGCCATGGTTTCCCTCCTCACAGGAAAACGGCGTGACGGCCGTCGCGGCTGCGCCGGTACAGGCGCGCCGGACGATGATTGCCGTCGCGGTGAAAATCGTCGGTCGGCTCAACATCGCCCAGCGCCAGGATGCGGCGCCGGAAGTTGCGCTTGTCCAGCGCACGCCCCAGCACCGCCTCGTAGACGGCCTGCAGGCGGCCGAGCGTGAAGCGCTCGGGCATGAAGCGCAGGGCGATGTCGGAGTAGAGCAGCTTGGCGCGCAGGCGCTCGATGGCCATGGCCACCACCTCGTCGTGGTCGAAGGCAAGCGGCGGCAGGGCGGCGGTGTCGAACCAGCACGCCTCGGCCGCATCGTCGCCGGCCCGCGGCGCTTCGGGCAGGCCGGGCAGCAGGGCGAACCAGGCCACCGAGACCACCCGTTCCCGCGGGTCCCGGTCCGGCTGGCCGAAGGTGTACAACTGTTCCAGGTAGGCCGCATCGGCGCTCAGGCCGGTTTCCTCCTGCAGCTCGCGGTTGGCCGCGGCTTCCAGCGGTTCATCGATGTCCACGAACCCTCCGGGCAGGGCCCAGTGGTCGACGAACGGCGGCTGGCCGCGACGGATGAGCAGCAGCGACAGGCGTGCCTCACGGATGGCAAACAGCACCACGTCCACGGTGAGGGCCGGGTGCGGCCAGTCGTAGCACCAGCGTTTACTGGCGGGCTTGCCCATCTGCTTAGTGTAACATGCACACTAAGCAGGACCACCGCTATTCCGTGGCGGGCTGCCGGCTGCGCAGCCGGATCCCCAGCTCCTTCAGGGCTTCCTCGGACGCCGGGCCC
>CAYGQN010000603.1:0-1956 GCA_964351795.1 uncultured Gammaproteobacteria bacterium | reverse complement strand
GCCAGCTTGGCCGAATCCAGCAGGGCCTCCACGCGCCGTTGCGCGCGTTCGGCACCGCCAGCCGACCTCGCGGCGCAGATGACCGCCGATGCTGTCGGCCAGGGCGCGGATGAAATCGCTGACCGCGGCCTGGTTCTGCCAGGCCAGTACCGCGCCGCCGAGCAATACCGCCACCACCAGGCCGCCCATCGCCCCGCCGACCCACTGCCCGCGCGGCGGCGCCTGGGTGTAGGGGCCGGAAACCGGTGCCGAGGCCGGCCCGTAGGGCATCTGTGCTGGCTGCGAGGGCGGCTGTGACGGCGGTTGCGAAGGCGGCTGCGAATTGGGCACAGACGCCGCCACCGGTGCCGGCATGGACGGCGCCGCCGACGCCGGGGCCGACGCCCTGTCGTCGTCGCCACTGAGGGTGACTGGCGGCAACTCGAAGCGGGTGCGATCGGCGGCAACGGTGGCGCGCTCGGACTCGTTGATGAACTCGGCGGTGAGCGACAGTTCCTCCGGCACGCCGAACTCCTGCAGCCACTCGTTGACCGACTGCGGGCGGTCCTTCTCGCGGAACTTCAGTGCGTGATCGATGGCGCGCAGGAAGCGTGTCGAGTAACGCCCCCGACCGACCTCTTCGGCCGAGACGAAGATGTCCTTCTCGGCCTTGAGCAGGGCCTCGCTGCGATCGATGGCATCCATGGGCGCACGCCCGGACACCGCCCGGTACAGCGTGGCGCCAAGGCCGTAGATGTCGGTCCAGGGGCCCTGCTTGTCGCTCTTGGAGTAGTACTGCTCGAACGGGGCGAAGCCGGGTGAGACCACCGAGGTCAGCGTGCGCGTTTCCTGCCCCAGCGCCTGGCGGGCGGAACCGAAATCCAGCAGCACCGGCGACTGGTCGGTACGCAGGATGATGTTGCCGGGCTTGATGTCGCGATGGATGAAACCCTGCTCGTGGATGGCACGAAGGCCGCCGAGGATGGGGATGATGATTTTCATCAGCTCCATCTCCTCCAGCGTCTTGCGGCGGGTGAGGATCTCCTGCAGCGCCTCGCCGCGCTCGTACTCCATCACCATGTAGGCGGTGTTGTTGGCCTCGAACACCGACAGCACCCGCACGATGGCCGGATGCTTGAACTTCGCCAGCGTACGAGCCTCGTTGATGAATCGCTCCAGGCCCCAGTTGAAGCGCTCGCTGTTCTTCTCGGTCGCCGGGTAGACCGAGTCGTCGCGCTCGCGCACCGCCAGCTCGAGCGGCAGGTACTCCTTGATGGCAACCCGGTGATCGAGGTTGGTGTCGTGGGCGAGATAGGTGATGCCGAAGCCGCCCTGGCCGAGCACGCGCTCGATGACGTACCAGTGCAGGCGGTGGTCGGGCTTCAGGGAATTGCGGTGGATCTTCTCAGCCACGCGCCGCCCCCGCTGCGCCACGGGCGGCGACGGGCCGGAACGCCGGGCAGGCGGACCGTGGGCGGCACGATGCGTACATCAGGATTCCCTTCAGCTTTGCTGCAGAACGGCATGAATTGTGCGGGATGCCCGGATGCCCTGCAACGCCGGGCACGGACAGGATTTGCATGACCCGCCCGGCTTGGCGCTAGAATGCACACCACGCCACGGAACCGGCGTGCCAACGACCACAAGGAGGTAGTCATGATGTCTGCTCACCCGCGGCGCGCCCGCGCCCTCTGCCCCACCCTGCTCAGCCTGGCGCTCGTCGCGCCCGCCAGTGATGCCACCACGCTGGCGGCCTTCGACTTCGACGGCCCCGGCGGCGGTCTGGAACTCTCGCCCGAGACCCTGCTCCCGGGGTTGCTGGCAACGCCCTGGCGCGATGACCGCGCCTCGCTGACGGACTTCACCGGCGTCAGTGGCCGCGCCCTGGGGGCCCGGGAATGGCTGTCGGGCAATCGCTTCGTCCTGCAGCTCAGCGTGCCGGCCGGCATGACGGCCACGCTCACCGGGGTCGGCTTC
>CAYGQN010000602.1:0-1960 GCA_964351795.1 uncultured Gammaproteobacteria bacterium | reverse complement strand
GGCTGGGGCGGCGGCGCAGGCGGCTCGATGCGGGGCTTGGGCCGATGCTCGACGCGCTCCTTTTCGGTGCGCACGATGGCCTCGCGCTCGCGGCGGGCCTGGCGCCCCTTGACCCAGTCCAGGGTCGTATCCCAGCGATCCCGCAGCCAGGCGACGCCCTCCAGGGTGTAGTAGCCGGTGGTGTCCATCAGCCACAGCAGCGACAGCCCGGTGAACAGGGTGATACCCGTGAGCAGCAGGGCCAGCAGCAACAGCCCGCCGCCGACGTGGCCGAACACGGTGCCGGCCATGCCGCCGATCACGTCGCCGGCAATACCCCCGCTGGCGGTCAGCGCACCGTGGCCGGCGCGCAGCCAGGCCAGGCCGCAACCGGCGGCAATGGTCAGCACGAAGCCGACCACGCGGGTGGAGAAATGGAAGTAGTCGAAGCCCTCACCGCTGAGGCGGCCACGGAACACCAGGCTGGCGGCGAACCCCACCATCAGCGGAAACACGTAGGCCATCAGGCCGAACAGGTGCAGAAGGATGTCGGCCAGCATCGCGCCGACCGGGCCGCCGAGATTGTGTACCGGGCCGCCGGCACCGGTCCGGGACCAGGCCGGATCGGCCGGATGATGCGACAGCAGCGCGAGCAGCACGAACAGCGCCAGCGCCGAGAGCACGATCAAACCGGCCTCGCGCAGCCGGCGGCGCAAGTGCACACTGGCGCCGATGTCACTGCCCTGCTTTCGGATTGCCTGAGCCAAGTGTTGAGAGTCCGTTTAAACAGTTGCAGTAAAGCATTGTATTACATGAAAGACTGCGAGGCACTCATGAAATTCCATGAGGTATCCGACGAAGCCGGGGCCAGGCGCCCGGGGCCCGCATGCCGGCCCTAGCCGGGTTGCGCCGGGGCCTGACCGCCGCCGTGCTGGCGGGCCTGGTCATCTACGCGGCGGCGGCGGCGCTATTGTATGCCTTCCAGCCGCGCTTCATCTATTTCCCCGGCCCGCCGCCGACACGGACGCCGGCCGACATCGGCCTGCCCTTCGAGCCGGTCCGCCTGGCCCCGGTGCCGGGCGCCGAGGTCCACGGCTGGTGGGTTCCGGCCGGCCCGGAGGCCCCGGCCCTGCTGTTCCTGCACGGCAACGCCGGCAACATCGGCCATCGCCTGGACAGTATTGCCCTGCTGCATGAATCGGGGCTGTCGGTGCTCATCATCGACTACCGCGGCTTCGGTGCCAGCAGTGGCGCGCCGGGCGAACAGGCCACCGCCGAGGACGCCATGGCCGCCTGGGACTGGCTCACCGGCGAGCAGGGAATCGCGCCCGGGCGCATCGTCGTGTTCGGCCGCTCGCTCGGCGGCGCGGTGGCCATCGACCTGGCCAGCCGCGTCCGCCCCGGGGCGCTCATCATCGAGTCGAGTTTCACCAGCCTCGCCGACATGGCGGCGCACTTCTACCCCTGGCTGCCGGCGCGCCGCCTGGTGCGCATCCGCTACCCGTCGCTGGAGCGCCTGCCGGCGGTGCGCTCGCCGATGCTCATCGTGCACTCCCGCGCCGATGAGCTGGTGCCCTTTGCCATGGGCGAGGCCCTGTACCGGTCGGCCCCGGCACCGAAAGCCTTCCTGGAGATCAACGGCGGGCACAACGACGGCTTCCTGCGCAGCCGCAGCCGCTGGCAGCAGGGCATTGCGGCCTTCATCGCCGAGCATATCGACAGCGGAAATTGACCGCCTCCCGGGGGCGTGCGACTCTCCGGCGTTCGATCATCGAACGCTGCCGGACATGCGTATACAGTTCTTCTCCGATCTGCACCTTGAATTCGGCCCCCTCGACGTGCCGGCCACCGATGCCGACCTGTGCGTGGCCGCCGGGGATATCAATGTGCGCGACACGGCCATCGAATGGCTGGCGCAGCTGCGCATGCCGGTGGTGTACGTGGCCGGCACGTCGAGGGGGCCGAATTCAAGGTGCAGATC
>CAYGQN010000601.1:0-1961 GCA_964351795.1 uncultured Gammaproteobacteria bacterium | reverse complement strand
CGCCGGCCAGCACGTACATGATCCGCTCCACCCAGGCCTGTGAGCCCGGGCTCACGCCGCGGCGCACGACCACGGCGTTGTCGTCGGGGGCCTCGGCGTTCAGGCGCACCAGCAACTGGCTGGTGAAGCTGAAGATATCGGCGGACTCGCTGCGCACGTCACCCAGCAGGCCCTCGATGGCCGAACCCAGCGGCTCCTCGTAGTCAGGCGCCTGCGGCGGCGGCGGCGCCTTGCCTGCGCGGGCGGTCTGCCCGTTGGCGGTCTCGGGCAGCAGCTCCACCCGGTAGTACAGTCGCTGTGTGCCGCGCGCCCGCCGTACGGACCACTCGACGTAGCGGTCCGTACCGACGCTGCCGACGGTCATGCCGTAGTCGCGGGAAATGAAATACTCGCCTTGCACGATGAAGCCGCGGGGCGAATCGGGAATATCCAGGTCGACCTTGGCGGCGCGCCCCCGGCCATCGAAGCTCACCTGGGCCTCGACCGCCCACACGTCGGATTCCTGGTCGGGCAGCAGCGGCAGACCGAGCCGGCTGACGCGCGCCTGCATCAGCCCCAGCCCGGCCACGAGCAAAAGCAGAATGAGCAGGCGTACCTGCAGGTTGCGCACGCGGGCCTAGTGCGCGGCCGGAGTGTCGGCTCCGGGTACCCGCTGGTAACAGTTGCCGCGGGTGGTGAAGGTGGCCGAGGGATCGACCAGCGCCCAGCCCTTGAGCGTGCGGCGCCCCAGCAGCAGGGGGTAATTGAAGTTGCCCCGATCAGCCAGGGTCATGGGGGTATTCATGGTGTGCCCGTCCAGGCAGAACTCCAGCTTGACCACGTAGCGACGCACGCTTGGTTCGTCGTGCTCCTTGATGCGCGCCTCGCGCTCAACGGGTCGCTCGACGACGATGCCATCATAGCCTTCCTGCGCCCCCAATGGCAGCGTGAACCGCACCCACTCCGCGCCGTCGCGTTCGAAGGGCAGGATGTCCACGGCATGGATTGAGCTGGTTTTGGCGCCGGTGTCGAGCTTGGCCTTGAGCTTCACACCCCAGGGCTGCAGGTAGGCGCTTTCCAGCCAGCCATACACCGGCAGGTCACCGGCGGTGGCGATGGCCGGGCCAAGGGCAAGCAGCACGAGGAGCAGGGCAGGCTTGGGCATGAACGCAATCCGGAACAGGCATGGCGGCGCAGAGATTGCCCGGCGGTGGACGGAAAAGCAACGCGATCCGGGGCACCGTGCGAACTCTGACAGCGCCGGCATGAATGCGCGCTGACTCAAGGTCGGGGCCGGGCGGCCGCTCACGAGCCTACCAGTGGAGGAAATGCCTATGAACTGCCCGAAGTGTGACGGCCGGCTTTATAACGTCCAGTACAGCCCGGTTGGCGGCGACCGCGTCTCGGTCCATCGCTGCGGCGAATGCCATGGGGTCTGGTTCGAGCGCGATGCGCTGGCCAGCTACCTGGCCCACGGCCGCCGCGCCATCAATTCCCAGGCGCTGGACCCGGCTCGAATGCAGGCTCTGGATGAACGCACCGGCACTTGCCCGGGCTGCGAGTTGCCGATGGACAAGCAGCCGGCCGAGGCCGACCCGGGTATCAACCTGGACTGCTGCGGAACCTGCGGGGGCACCTGGACCGACGCCGAGGAACTGGACCGGCTTGAACATGCCGTGGCGGCCGCCACGGCCGGGCGGCGGCGCCTGTGGCAACGCCGGCGGGCCAAGGGTACCGCCAGCGCCTGAGCCCGGGTGTCCGCCGGCGCGCGGGCTCCGGACCGCCGCTCCGGCCTGAAGCTCCGACCCGAACCCGCCAACTGGGCCAGGCGCCCGCCCCCCGGCCCTGACATCGCCAGGCTCGGGTCGGCGGCCGGCCTGTGGCCCGCGTGCGGCAGCGCCCTGCCCGCCCAAGGGTGGTCAGCGACGGCCGGCCGGGCAGGCCGCAGCCGGCGCCGGCCCCCGGCGACAGCAGGCCAGACC
>CAYGQN010000600.1:0-1979 GCA_964351795.1 uncultured Gammaproteobacteria bacterium | reverse complement strand
GACATCGACATCACCACCGACCGGATCCTCGGCAGCGTCGAGGGCCCGGCGGGCATATTCGCGGCGCGTGACGGCGGCATGCTGGCTTTCAACGGCGTTGCCGATGGCAGCGACACGGCGTTCACCCTGAGCCGGGCGCTGGATTTCATCACCGGTGACGGCTCGACGACCACCTTCAATGATCGCGTCGACCTGAACGGCAGCGACGTACGCCTGGTCACCGAAGCCGGCGGCACGCTGGAGCTGAACGGGCTGTCGCGGGCCTTTACGGACGATCGGATTGAAATCGTCAACGCGGGCACGCTCGAGCTGTTGACGGGCACCACGTCACTGCGCCCCAGCGACCCGCTGTGCTCGGGCAGCTCCTGCCCGCGGGATCCGCCGGCGCCGACCATCCGGCCGGTGGACCTGACCAATACCGGGACCGTGCGGGTGCACGAAGGCGCGCTGTTCGCCTTCGACGTGGACATCGTCGATTACGCCGGTGGCGGCGCAAGCCTGTCCGGCGGCACCTGGGAGCTGATTGGCCAGAGTGGCAACTTCTCCAATGTCACCACCCAAGCGAAGCTGGTGGCACGCGGGGAAGCGCCCATCACCGCGATCATCGACGTGCAGGTCAGCGAGGTGTTCGGCAACGCTGCAAGCTTCGCCGACCTCGCCTTCGACGAGGAACTCGACCCGGACACCGGGGATACGGTCGCGGTGACCTCGGACATCAGCACCCTGGACACCCGCCTGGTCTTCAACGATGCCGACGTGCTGTTGTCCGGGCGGGCGTTCTTCGAATATTTCAACACGGTTGAAGTGAACCGCGGCCGCCTGCGGCTTGCGCAAGGCCAGCAGTTCGACACCGCCGGCAGCTTCGAGAACCGGGGCGGCGAGACCTGGGTCGACACCAACGCGGCGCTGAACGTCAACGGTGCGCTGCTCATCAACGGCGGGCTGGTGCGCGTGGGCGAGGTGTTCGATGTGGATACCACCACCAGCGTGCTGCGCGTGGCCGGCGCCGATGTCCTGCAGCCTGACGGCACGTTGGCGCGCCGCGACATCGAGGTCAACGGCGGCACGCTGCGTGTCGCCGAGCGCGGGCGCTTGCTTGGGATCGGCAGTGAGCTGCTCGGCAGAAGCGCCGAGGGCGGTCACGTGCTCAGCGCCGGCCGCTCCTGGATCGTCCGCGACCAGGTGAGCATCGACGACGCCGGCAACGAAACAGTCGCGGCCGGCCTCATCGACTTCTCCGAGTACCGTGCCGGCTTCGGCGCGGACGACGTCGCCGAGGTCCACCGCAACGAGGCCGATGTGCGCATCGAGGGCACGCAGGCCCGCTTCCTGGGCCTGGAAGCCCTGCACACCAACGCCGGCAGCCTCAGCCTGGCCGCCGGCAATGTCTTCACGCTCGCCGGTCCGGCTCTGTTCACCAACCTCGCCGGCGCCAGCATCGCGCTCGAGGGTGCCCAGTTCATCGGCGAAGGCCGCGAGCTGGACAACGCCGGAGCCGTGACGGTCGGGCCGGACAGCTTCCTGCGACTGGAGACCTACCGCGGCCGTGGCGGGCTCGCGAGCCCCAGCCGCCTGGACCTGCACGGCGTAATGGCCACTGACAATGCCGTCATCATCGAAGGCAGCGGTGCTCCCGGAGACAGTGTGCTTGGCATCGGCAGCGGCCAGCTCATCGCCCCCGGCATCGCCCTGGACGGCCTGCTCGAGCTGGGCGTGGATGACGCCGACGGCGCCCTTGCGGTCGGCATCAGCGGCAGCGGCCGGGTGCGCAAGATCGGCACCGGCGTGTTCCAGCTCAGCGGCAACAACCAGCAGCTCGGCGGCACCGAGATTCTCGCCGGCATCCTCGAGGCGACCAACGGCGCCGCGCTCGGCGACAGCAGCGCCGCGCTTCACTTCAGTGGCGGTGATCTGCGCATCAGCGGCAGCGATGGCGGCGGCGTGGCAAGGCAACTGCAGTTCAACGCCAGTTCGGCAGG
>CAYGQN010000599.1:0-1980 GCA_964351795.1 uncultured Gammaproteobacteria bacterium | reverse complement strand
CCGGCTGCGCAGCCGGATCCCCAGCTCCTTCAGGGCTTCCTCGGACGCCGGGCCCGGTGCGCCGGTCAGCGGGCAGGCCGCGGTCTGCGTCTTCGGAAAGGCGATGACGTCGCGGATCGACTGCGCGCCGGCCATGAGCATCACCAGCCGGTCCAGGCCGAAGGCGATGCCGCCGTGCGGCGGGCAGCCATGGCGCAGCGCATCGAGCAGGAAGCCGAACTTCTCGCGCGCGGAGGCCTCGTCGATTTCCAGGATCCGGAACACGGCCGACTGCATGGCCGCATCGTGGATACGGACCGAGCCGCCGCCGAGTTCGATGCCGTTGAGCACCAGGTCATAGGCGCGCGAGTGCGCATTGCCCGGGTCGGCGGCAAGCCTGGCCGGGTCCGGGTCCACCGGGGCGGTGAACGGATGATGCAGCGGATCCCAGCGCTTGTGGTCAGGGTTCCATTCGAACATCGGGAAGGCCTCGACCCAGACCGCTTCCCAGCCCTCGCGCGTCAGGCCGAGGTCGTTGCCGAGCTTCAGGCGCAGGGCACCCAGGGCGGCGTTCACAACGTGTGTCTTGTCGGCGCCGAAGAAAACCACGTCCCCTGTCTGGGCGCCGCAGCGCGCCAGCACACCTTCGAGGACCTCGTCCGGCAGGAACTTCAGTATCGGCGACTGCAGGCCGTCGCGGCCGGCGGCGCGATCATTGACCTTGATATAGGCCAGCCCCCTGGCGCCGTAGTTGCCGACGTAGCCGGTGTAGTCGTCGATCTGCTTGCGGGTGAGCGCATTGCCGCCAGGTGCGCGCAGCGCGGCCACGCGCCCGTCAGGGTCGGCGGCGGGGCCGGCGAAGACCTTGAACTCCACGCCGGCCATGAGATCCCCGACCTCCACGAGTTCCAGCGGGTTGCGCAGGTCCGGGCGGTCCGAACCGAAGCGATGCATGGCCTCGGCCCAGGACAGGCGCGGCAGCGGGTCCGCCAGCTCCACCTGCATCTGCTCGCGGAACAGGCTGCGGATCATCGTCTCCATCAGGTCGGTGATGGCGGCCTCGTCCATGAACGAGGTCTCGATGTCGAGCTGGGTGAACTCCGGCTGGCGGTCGGCACGCAGATCCTCGTCCCGGAAACAGCGCACGACCTGGTAGTAGCGGTCCATGCCGGCCATCATCAGCAGCTGCTTGAACAGCTGGGGCGACTGCGGCAGCGCGAAGAACTCCCCCGGATGGGTGCGCGAGGGCACGAGGTAGTCGCGGGCGCCTTCCGGCGTCGCCTTGGTCAGCATGGGGGTCTCGATCTCGCAGAAGCCGCGCTCATCGAGGAAATTGCGCAGATGCCGGGCCACCCGCGCGCGCAGGCGCAGGTTGTTCTGCATGGCCGGCCGGCGCAGGTCGATATAGCGGTTCTTCAGGCGCACGTCCTCGTGCACCTGCAGATGGGCATCGTCGAGCTGGAAGGGCGGCGTCTCGGCGGTGTTCAGAATGGTCAGTTCCAGGCCGAGGACCTCGATTTCGCCGGTGGGCAGATCCGGGTTGACCGTGCCCTCGGGGCGGTGCCGGACGCGGCCACGCACCTGCAGGACGTACTCGCTGCGGACGCGGTCGGCAATGGCGAAGCTGTCCGGGGTGTCCGGGTCGAACACCACCTGCACCAGGCCGTCGCGATCCCGCAGGTCGATGAAGATGACGCCGCCGTGATCGCGCCGCCGATGGACCCAGCCGCACAGGGTCACTTCCGAGTCCAGGTGGGCGACGTTCAGCGCGCCGCAGTAATGACTTCGCATGGATGCCTCGCACTCCAAAGGCGCGCCGGACCGCCTCTGGCGCACCGCAAAAGGGGCGCAAGAATACGGTCTGGCCGACGGTGGCGCAATGCCGTGCCCGGGTCAGTCGCTGGATTTGGCAGGGGGTTTGCTTTCGGTGGCGGCCGGTTTGCTGTCAGTGGCGGGTTTGCTCTCGCCACCGGCCTTGGCGCCCGCGTCGGCGGACTTCTT
>CAYGQN010000598.1:0-1981 GCA_964351795.1 uncultured Gammaproteobacteria bacterium | reverse complement strand
CGGTGTCCGTGGTGGAGGAACTGGAACGCTGGATGGACGACGCGGATCTGGACGGCTTCAAGATCCACGCGATCACGCAGCCATCGGGGTCGACGAAATCCTCGAACCCCGATGGCTGCGTGATCGCGTGGATGTTGAAGCCGTCCAGATCGGCTTCGTCCATCCAGCGTTCCAGTTCGTCCACCACGGTCACCGGGCTGCCGATGAGCTTGGGGAAGACGCTGCCGATGGCAAACGCCTGGCCGATTTCCTCCAGGGTCCAGGTGCGGCCCGGGTCCATTTTCGAGAACATCTTCACGACCCCCTGGATGGCGTTGGATTCGTACTCCTCCAGCGGCTTGCCCGGCTCGAGTCCGGACAGGTCGACACCAAGCCAGCCACTGATCAGCGCCAGTACGCCCTCCGGGCTGGCATAGCCCCTGCAGGTCTGCGCCTTCAGCCGGGCCTCCTCGTCGGTGGGTGCGACGACCACGGCCACGCCCTGCATGAGCTTGATGTCGGTCGCGGCGCGGCCCGTGGCCGCCAGTGCTTCGCGGTAAGTCTTGACGGTGGCCCTGGCCGTGTCGATGTTCGGGCTGATCATGAACACCGCCTCGGCATGCTCGGCGGCGAAGGTGCTGCCGCGGCCGGACGAACCGGCCTGGAACAGCACCGGGGTGCGCTGCGGCGATGGCTCACACTGGTGCGGCCCCGGGACGTTGAAATACGGTCCGACGTGGTCGATCGCGTGCACCCTGGCCGGGTCCGTATGCATGTCGGCGGCGGCATCGCGCACCACTGCGTCTTCCTCCCAGGAGTGCTCCCAGAGTTTGTACACCACCTGCATGTATTCGTCGGCCCGGTCATAACGCTGGTCGTGCTCGAGCATGTCGGTCAGGCCGAAGTTGCGGTTGGCGTCGGGCAGGTAGGACGTGACGATGTTCCAGGCAACCCGTCCCCCGGTCAGATGGTCCAGCGTCGAGAACAGCTTGGCCGTGTGGTAGGGCGGGAAATAGGTGGTGCTGTAGGTGCAGGCAAAGCCGAGGTGACTGGTGGCATGGCCCATCGCGGGAATGATGGCGGTGGGATCGATGCCGGGGATTTGCACCGCATGCTGCACCGCGGTGTCGCGCGAGCCCTGGTAGATGTCGTAGGTGCCATGCACGTCAGCAAGGAACAGGGCGTCGAAGCAACCCCGCTCCAGCGTCCGGGCCAGTTCCACCCAGTAGTCCATGCTGCGGTAGCCGCGGGAGCTGCGGTCCAGGGGGTGCTTCCACTGGCCCTTTGAATGGTGGCTGATGGAAGCCTGGCTGAATGCGCACAGGTGCATTGGCTTGGTCAAGGGAGCTCCTCCGGCGACGGCCGTAGCTGATATTTATATCATTAACGTGATGATGATACTGTCAGCAAGACCGGCAGTGTCAAGCGGCACGGCTTCATGTGAGGCGCCACCTGTGCCGCGCCGGCTTCTGCGGTGTCCGGCCATGCCTGCGGCGCGCTGCTGCCCGGCAGCGCGATGCCTCCGCGCCCCGTACCCGTAGCCGCGATGGGTAGGGTCGCCGCGGCGCCCGGTCCACCTCCCGCAGGAGCGGCTTCAGCCGCGATAGCGCCGGCGCCCGGTCCACCTCCCGTAGGAGCGGCTTCAGCCGCGATAGCGCCGGCCTTGGGTTGGGTGGCTTCGTTCGGGGTGTGGTTGTTGTTGGTGGGTGTCGCGGTGGTGGCTTCGCTCTGGGTGCCGTGGTCTGAGGTGGGTGTCGCGGCGGTGACCCGCCCCGCTACCGCTCGCGCGCCGTCCATGGCGCGCTCGCTACCGGCGTTCGCGTGCTCGCTCCTGCTGCGCTCGCGCCCGCAGGCGCGCGGGGCGGCCCCCCGCCGCGCCTCGCCGGCTTCGGCCCTGCCGCCTTCGCTCCCTCCGACCCGTAGCCCCGATGGGTAGGGTCGCCGCCACGCCCGGTCCACCTCCCGTAGGAGCGGCTTCAGCCGCGATAGCGCCGGCCTTGGG
>CAYGQN010000597.1:0-1989 GCA_964351795.1 uncultured Gammaproteobacteria bacterium | reverse complement strand
CCTTCGAACGCGCCTTCGCCTGCTGCGACATCGCCCTCACCGGGCGCGAGGAGGCGGCAGCGGTGTTCGGCGACCAGGAACCCCGGGCAATCAGCGAGCGCCTTTGCGCCGTCGGCGCAAAGGAGGTCGTCATCACCGATGCCGCCGCGCCCACCTGGCTGGCGGACGCCGACGGGCTGGCATCACTGGCGCCACCGCCGGCCCGGGTGGTGGACACCACCGGCGCCGGCGATGCCTTCAATGCCGCCTACCTGGCGACACGCACTCAGGGCGGGACGATGGCCGAAGCCGCGGCAGCCGGCCATGCCCTGGCGGCTGCGGTGATCGGCTGGCGTGGCGCCATCCTGCCCCGCGAGCGGATGCCCGCGCTGCGGGCAGCGAGTTGAGCCCATGAGCGGCACGGGACGGCCGGTCCACGAGAACTTCGCCTCACGCTTCGGCTTCCTGTTCGCCACCGTCGGCGCGGCGATCGGCCTTGGCAACCTGTGGCGCTTTCCGTACGTCACCGGTGAGTATGGTGGCGGCGCCTTCGTGCTGCTGTACCTGGCAATGGTGGTGTTCGTGTCGCTGCCACTGGTGATGACCGAGCTGGCCATGGGCCGGCGCGGCCATGCCAGCCCCATCAACACCCTGCGCATGCTGAACGCGCAGCAGAACACCGGGCGGCACTGGGAGCTCATCGGCTGGCTGAGCGTGCTGGCGCCGCTGGGGGCATTCACCTTCTACTCGGTGGTTGCCGGCTGGTCCATCGACTATCTCGTGCAATCGCTGGCCGGCCGCGTGGTCGGCCTCACGCCGGCCGCCGCCGGGGAGCGTTTCGAGCAACTGCTCGCTTCGCCGGGGCGACTGGTGCTGTGGTTCACGGTGTTCATCGCGCTGACCGTGTTCGTGGTCGCCCGCGGCGTGCGCCAGGGCATCGAGCGCGCAGTGAGCCTGATGATGCCGGCGCTCGGCGTGATGATCGTCATCCTGGTCGTCTATGCCCATCTCATCGGCGCACCGCGGGCCGCCTGGGCGTTCCTGTTCACCCCGGATTTCTCGAGGATCAATGGCGAGGCGGTGCTGATTGCCCTGGGCCAGGCCTTCTTCTCGGTGTCCGTGGGCACCGGCGCGCTGCTGACCTACGGCTCCTACCTGGACAACGGCCGCAACATCATTCGCCCGTCCTGGCAGATTGCGCTGTTCGATACCCTTGCCGCCATACTGGCCGGCCTGGCCATCTTCCCCATCGTGTTCGCCAGCGGCCTGGACCCGGCCGAGGGCCCGGGGCTGATGTTCGTGTCCCTGCCCATCGCGCTGGGGCAGATGCCCGGCGGCGTCATCGCCGGCGTGGTGTTCTTCACCCTGGTGTTCTTCGCGGCGCTGTCCTCATCGCTGGCCATGCTGGAACCCCTGGTCGCCTACCTGGAGGAGCAGTACGGCTGGCGACGCTGGCGGGTGGCGACGGGCATCGGCGCCTGCGTGTGGCTGGTCGGCCTGGGCGCAGCACTGTCGTTCAACCTGCTGGCCGACTTCCACCCGCTGGCCTTCATCACCCTGTATGCCGAACGGACGATATTCGACATCATCGACTTCACCGTCTCCAGCGTGGTGTTGCCGCTGAACGTGCTGCTCATCACCCTGTTCGCCGGCTGGACGGCCCAACGGCTCGTCCTCCGCGACGAGATCGGCCTTGGCGAAGGCCTGCTGTTCCGGACCTGGTCCTTCCTGCTGCGCTGGGTGGCGCCGGTCGCCATCGCCTGCGTGCTGCTGTACGGCTTCCTGGGCGACTGACGCCCCGGCAACACCCGCCGAACCACCATGGCTGCGGCACCCACCCCGAACCCCGGCAACGCCAACGAAGCCACCCGAAGCAAGCCCAATGAAGGCGCCAACCCCGACGCCGCAAGGTGCGTCTGGAGCCGCACCCCACGGAGGTGAATCGGGCGCCGGGGGGATTCGCGGCTGAAGCCGCTCCTACGGGGGGTGAATCGGGCGCCGGGTCGGGGG
>CAYGQN010000596.1:0-1994 GCA_964351795.1 uncultured Gammaproteobacteria bacterium | reverse complement strand
CTGGCACTGGAGCGGGCGCGCGTGCGCGCGGAACAGCGGGCTGCAAGCGCGGCACCGGCGCCGCCGCCACCCCCGGCTCAGCAACCGGTCTTCGTGGGCGGCTTTGCCCGACCCGGGCTGCAGAGGGGCTTCGGTGCGCCCAGCTTCCCCTTGATCAATCCGGCCTGGGGACTGCGCGGCCCGCACCCGCGGGCAGACCGTGGCCATGGCCGCCGCGACAAGGGCTTCCAGGCGCCGCTGCGCCAACCGCGGCACCGGCTTGGTGTCAGTGGCAGGGCCGCGGCCTCCGCCGGTGGCGGCGCGGGCGTGCAGGTGATTCGCGGCCAGGCGAGCTTCGGCATCGGCACGCGCTGACCCCGCCGCGCTGACATCGACGGCAACGCCCGCTAACGCTCCCGCCCTGCCTCGTCGCGGTAACGCAGCAGGGGCGCGAGCAGGTACTCGATGACGCGCCGCTGGCCGGTCAGGATCTCGGCGCTGACCATCATCCCCGGCGCCAGCGCCATCGGCGCGCCGGCAACCGGCAATGCCTGCGCCGCCGGGCGTACCCGCACCCTGAATACGAGGCCGGCCACCGGGTCGGCTTCCGCGTCGGCAGCGATGTCCATCACCGTGCCCTCCATGGTGCCGAAGCGGGTGAAGGGAAACGCGGCAAACTTCAGGCGGGCGCGCTGGCCGACCTCGATGAAACCGCGATCACGGTTGCGCACCGCCACTTCGGCAAGCAGCTGTTCGGCGTCAGGGACAATGCTGAGCACCTGCTCCGCCGGCCGGACAACCGCGCCGACCGCATGGACGCCGAGCCGATGCACGCGCCCGGCCGCCGGCGCCACCAGGCTGTGCTGGCCCAGCCGATAGCGGGCCAGGCGCAGCTGCGTGGCATTGGCCGCGAGCGCGGCGATGGCATCGTCGAGCCTGGCCAGCCAGTCGACCCGCGTGTCGGCCAGCAGGTGTGCATCCCGTGCCTGCAATGCCTGCCCGGTGGCCTGGAGCGCCGCAATGCCGGCCTTGCCGGCGGCAATCGCATGCTTGCGCAAACGGCGCTCCTGCTCGACCTCCAGCCACGCCAGCCGTGAACCATGGCCGCGCTCACCCAGCGCGGCCATGGCGCTCGCCCGCTCGGCAACCAGGGGCAGGACGTCCACCTCGGCCGCCAGCCCTGCCCTGGCGCGGCGCATCTCAGCCTGGTTGGCGGCACGCGCCGCGGCAATGTCCGCGCGCCGACTGCCCAGGCGCTGCCAGTGGGCCGTCACCAGCGCGGGCACCCCGGCATCCTGGCCATCGCAGGCGTCCGCCCGGCCGGCGCCCGCTGCTTCCAGGCAGGCCAGCAGGCACTGGAGGGCATCGGCACGCGCCAGCAGCAGCCGGCGCTCGCGGTGCAGGCCCGCCAGCGTTGCCCTGATCGCGCTGGCATCCAGGCTCAGCAGCGGCTGGCCGGCCAGCACGCGCTGGCCCTCGTGCACGTGCACCGCCGCCACCGCGCCCTCGATCGGGCTGCGCAGCGGCTTGACCTGCCCGGCCGGCACCAGCTGCCCCTGCGCCACGGCCACGATGTCGGTCCGTCCCAGCCAGGCCCAGCCCAGCCCGAGCAACACCACAATGATGATGGCCCCACCCAGCCAGCCCGCGGCCGGATGCGCGGGCGTTGCCTGCACCTGCGCGACGGGCGCCAGGAACGGCCGCAGCGCGGCGGCCTCCTCCGGCGGCGGTCGAGCACTCATGGCGCACTCCCCGACTGCATCCGGTGCAGGCGGGCGTACATGCCGCCGCGCCCGAGCAGTGCCTGGTGGGTATCGCACTCGACGATGCGACCGCCGTCGAGCACGGCGATCCGATCAGCCTGCCGTACCGCGCTGAGCCGGTGGGCGATGATGATCACGGTGCGGCCCTGCCGGATGCTGGCCATGTTCGCGCGCAGAGCGGCCTCGGATTCCACGTCGAGCGCGCTGGTGGCCTCGTCCAGCAGCAGCACCCGCGGATCGCCCGCCATCGCC
>CAYGQN010000595.1:0-2004 GCA_964351795.1 uncultured Gammaproteobacteria bacterium | reverse complement strand
GGGCGGGTCACCGCCGCGACACCCACCCAAACCCACGGCAACACGAACGAAGCCATCCGATCCAAACCCGGAGCATTCGCGGCTGAAGCCGCTCCTGCGAGGAGGCGAAGCACTGATGATTGACATGGCCGGGCCTGTGAGGGCGAGAATAGTGCCGAGTCTGATTTATTCGGCGTTGCTGGCGCGATGCTGCCCCTGGCACGCGGAACCGCGATGATCACCGACAAGCCCGAACAGGTCCTCGAGTACATCCGCGAACAGGATTGCCGCAGCGTCGGCATCGATGGCGTGGACCACAGCGGCAAGGCCGCACTCGCGCGCGACCTGGCCATGGCGCTGGGATGGCCGCTGTTCAGCCTGGACGACTACCTCGACGGGGAGCGCGGGCATTTCCTGGAAGCACTGCGCTACGAGCAACTGGCCAACGAGTTGACGCTGTTCCCGAATTTCATGCTGGAGGGCGTGTGCCTGCTGGCCGCGGCGGAGCGCATGAACGTAACCCCGGACCTGTGCATCTACGTCAAGCGGGTACGCCACGGCATCTGGATCGACGAGGAGGCGGTCGCCGTTGCCGCCGACGACGTGGAAGCGCACCTGCTGCACGAGCGGCATTCCCGCCAGGTGCTGGAGGGCCTGCAGAAACCGCCGGCGTTCCTCGGGCTTGCCGAGGAGGTGATGCGCTACCACGCCCTGTACTCACCGGCGAGCAACGCGGACGTGATTTTCGAACGCCGGCTCTGAGCGCGGGCGCCGGAACCGCCGGCACCCGCACCTGCCGCGGCCTCAGAGTTTGCGAATTAATTCGGGCGCCGTCGCGAGCGCGCCGATTCGCGTTCGAGACACGGCGCCTGTGGCGAGTTCAAGGGCGTTTGCTGAAGCCAATGACCGCGGGATTCGCCACAGCCAACGCAGCCGCGGCCGCGGACTGGCGTGCGCAGCAGGGGGACTATTGATTGATTCACAAACGCTCAGGCCTGCGGGGCAAGCAACAGTTTGCCCGACACCGACCGACCCTCCAGCAGCGCATGCATGGCGCCGGCCTCGGTCAGCGGGAAGGTCTGCACCACCGGCACCTCCAGCGTGCCGTCGGCGATAGCGCCCAGCACCGCGTCATTGGCGCGCTGGAAAGCCTCCGTGCCCGGCGGGATGTGGAAGATGGTGAAGCGGCAGAACAGCTGCGAGCGCAGCATCACCCGCGCGCGCACGTTCTCGATGGGCGTGGCCTCGCCCTCGCCGTAGTTGACGATGGTGCCCAGCATCTTCACCGCGCTGTAGGTGCGGTCCAGCGTCTGGCCACCGAGGGAGTCGAGCGCGAGGTCCGCGCCCTTGCCATCGGTGAGTTCCAGCACCGTCCTGACGAAGTCCGCATCCGGATCATTGAGATTCACCACCGCCTCGGCGCCGTAGTGCAGCGGCTTGAGCTCCTTGCCGGGGGTGCCGACGGTGCCGATGACCCGCGCGCCGGCGAGGCGGGCAAGCTGGATGGCACACAGGCCGACACCGCCGCCGGCGGCATGGATGAGCACCGTCTGGCCCGGCTTCAGATCGTACACGGTGTGCATCATGTGCCAGGCGGTAAGGGCCTGGATGGGGTAGGCGGCGCCGGCCTCGAAACTCACCGCGTCGGGCATGCGGGCGGCCCAGGCGGCGTCCACCACCACGCGCTCGGCATAGCCGCGACCGGTGGGCAGCATGGTGCTGACGCGATCACCGGGTTTCAGGTGCGTGACTTCGCTGCCGCATTCCAGCACCGTGCCCGAGCACTCGAAGCCCATGAGTATCGGGTAGTCGATGGGGTGCGGATAGATACCGCGGCGGATCTGCGTATCGGCCCAGTTGCAGCCGCAAAAGGCCACTTCGATGAGCACTTCGTTGGCGGCCGGCTCCGGCTCGGGCAGGTCCACCAGTTCCAGGGCGTCATAGTCGCCCGGCTTGTTGACAATCATCGCGCGCATCGCAGGTCTGCTCTCCGTAGGTGAAGCGGCAGCATAGGAAGCCGCCCGC
>CAYGQN010000594.1:0-2015 GCA_964351795.1 uncultured Gammaproteobacteria bacterium | reverse complement strand
TTCGTCCACAGCGCGCGGCTGCGCCGCCCGGCCGATGGCCCGGCACAGCAGCGCTGCCTTGCGCTGGCCGGGCACCACGGCGCGCTGGTCGATGAAGCCCTCGCCGAGCTCGCGCACGGCCTCGCCAATCTCCGCGTACAACAGCCTGGCGGCGAAGATCCCCGGCCGACACGGCGCCGGCAGCAGAGCGATGCCGGACTCCGCACGACCATACAGCTCGCTGGCCGCGTCCAGCAGGCGATGCACCATTGGCACCAAACGCAGATCCGCGTTCGGCGCCTGCAGCCACGCGTCGGCATCGATGCCCGCCTCGGCGAACCAGTCACGCGGCAGGTACAGGCGGCCATTGCGGGCGTCCTCGCCGACATCGCGGGCGATGTTGCTCAGCTGCATCGCCACACCGAGATCGATGGCACGCGCCAGCGCCAGTGGCGAGCGCACTCCCATCACCAGCGCCATCATCGCACCCACCGTACCGGCCACGCGCGTGCCATAGGCGAACACGTCCCCGAGGCTGTCGTAGCGGCGCAGCCGGGTATCCCACTCGAAGCCCTCGAACAGCGCCTCCGGCAGCACCCGCGGGATCCCGAAGGCGGCCACCAGCTCGGTAAACGACTGCTCCACGGGGCAGTCCCCCGGTGCGCCGGCGTAAACCCGATCGAGGCTGGCATGCAGTCTGGCCAGTGCCAGCGGATCGTCCGCACCCTCGTCGATGACATCGTCGGCCAGCCGGCAATAGGCATACAGCACCGTGGCCGGCACGGCATAACGGCGCGGCAGCAGGTGCGAGGCGGCAAAGAACGAGCGTGAGCCGCCACGCAGTGTGTCGCGGCAGGCGGTGACCTGGGTCGCATCGAGACGGAACGATACCGGTGTCACCATCAGGGCTCTCCTTGCATGGGCGTGGCTGCCTCCCTGACCAGCCGCGCCAGTTGCGCCGGGGCTTCCTCGTGGGCGAGGTGCCCGAGGCCGGGCAGCCGGATCACGCGGGCACCGGCCACCCGGCGGGCCACCCGCGAGGCATCGGCCGGCGGCACGGCGCGGTCGCCGTCACCGCAGACCAGGGTCAGCCGAGCTGCCAGGTCGGGCAGTGCCCGGCCGAGCGGTTCAAGCTGCCAGTTTGCCATCATGTTGAGTACCGCTGCCACGTGAGCCGGCGAACCGAACAGCCGGGCGTACAGCGCCTCGCCCCGGGCATCCAGGCGCGAACCGGTGCCCAGCAGCAGGCGCCGGACGGCCTCGGGCTCGCGGGCCCGGCGGGCAATCAGCCGGGCCAGGGTCTGCTTGCCGGCCACCAGTCGCGCCGCCGGCGCGAACAGCAGCCCGGCCAGGCCGCGGAACGGCAGCAGGGCACCATTCAGGCTGACCAGCTGCGCCGGGGCCGCCAGGCCGGCCAGGCACAGTTGCGCGCCGATGGCGGCGCCGGCCGAGTGCCCGACAATGATCGCCGGGCGCGCGTCGAGCTCACGCAGCAGGGCAGCCAGTGCCAGCGCCATGCCGGGCAGACACTGGCGGCGGCCCGGCAGTGCCTCGGTGAAGGCATGACCGGGCAGGTCCGGTGCGATGACGTCGAAGTGTGCGGCCAGGGCCGGGGCGAAGTCCCGCCATGAATGGGTGGAAGCGCCGGTGCCGTGCAGAAGCAGCAGCACCGGCCCGCGGCCCATCCGCTGGACATGCCAGCGCAGGCCACCGGCATGCATCAGGTTGCTGTGGGCGCGGTTGGGCCAATCCGCATCCACCCCGTCGATCAATGCCGGCGCGGCACCGGATGCCGCCCAGCGCGACGCTGCCACCACCTCGTGCAGGCGCGGATGGGTCGCGTTCATGCGCGTCGCTCCAGGCGCCTGGCGTCGGCCGTGGTCTGGGCCGCCACCTCGCGGCTGAGCACATCGGCGCGGGCATTGGGCAGGGGCAGGTAACGCGCCCCCATGGCCTCGGCCAGGCGCCGGGCACGTTCCTGCGGGCGCCGGGAGGTATCCACCAGGATGGTGCTGACCCCCGCCCCGCGCAGGGCC
>CAYGQN010000593.1:0-2025 GCA_964351795.1 uncultured Gammaproteobacteria bacterium | reverse complement strand
CTTCATGGCTGCACAACCCCGGTTTTGCTGCCCCCTGATGCGAAAAACCCCGTCGCGGGACGGGGTTTTTCATCGGTCCTGCCTGTGGGTGAACTGCCCTGCTCAGGCCGACTCCACTTCCACGTACATGCGCTGGCCGGCACCGCGGCGGCGAAATGCGACCTTGCCGTCGGTCAGGGCGAACAGGGTGTGGTCACGGCCGACCCCCACGTTCACGCCGGGCCGGTAACGGGTGCCGCGCTGGCGAACGATGATGCTGCCGGCACTGACGGCCTGGCCGCCGGACTTCTTCACGCCCAGGCGCTTGGATTCCGAATCGCGCCCGTTACGGGTACTGCCACCTGCTTTCTTGTGTGCCATTGCAATCTGCCTCGTTACTTGCCGGCGCCGATGCCGGTGATTTCCAGCCGGGTCTGCCACTGGCGATGACCCTGGCGCTTGAGATGGTGCTTGCGGCGCTTGAACTTGATGATGTTGATCTTGTCCTGCCGGTAGTGGTCGAGCACCTTGGCCGACACGGCGGCGCCGTCAATGTAGGGCTTGCCGACAGTGACGTTCTCGCCGTCCACGACCATCAGCACCCGGTCGATGGCGACATCCTCGCCGGAGGCGATATCGAGCTTCTCGACACTGAGTTTGTCGCCCTCGGCGACCTTGTACTGCTTCCCGCCCGACTCGATTACAGCGTACATTTGGCTAACTCCAGATTCATTCCTGCCAGGCCGGGCAGCGGGTATGCCACCGGAACGGCCTGACGCAGCAGGGAAAGGCGCGCGATTCTACGAAATTTGCCGCCCCGGGACAAGGCCCGGCCGGGTGCAGGCTTACTGCCGAACTGGCAATTTCCCCGCGGTTTGGCAAAATGGCCCCGTCGCCAACCGGCACGCCTACGGTCAGTGCTCCCATTGTCCATCTCAATAGCCAACGAACGCCCCGACCCGACCGGGCTGCGGGAGATCGTCGCGGACGACATGCGGGCGGTCGACGATACCATCCGCGACCGGCTCCACTCCGAGGTCGCCCTGGTCAACCAGCTCGGCAATTACATCATCGCCAGCGGCGGCAAGCGCCTGCGGCCGATGGTGGCGATCCTCAGCGCCCGGGCCCACGGCTACACCGGCGACGAGCACATCCAGCTGGCCGCCATCGTGGAGTTCATCCACACCGCCACGCTGCTGCACGACGACGTGGTGGACGCCTCCTACATGCGCCGCGGCCGCCAGACGGCCAACCTGGTGTGGGGCAACCAGGCGAGCGTGCTGGTGGGGGATTACCTGTACTCGCGCGCCTTCCAGATGATGGTGGAGCTGCGCAACATGCGGGTGATGGAAATACTGGCGGCAGCCACCAACACCATCGCCGAGGGCGAGGTGCTGCAGATCACCACCTGCCATGATCCCAACACCACCGAGCAGCGCTACCTGGAGGTCATCCGCAGCAAGACCGCCAAGCTGTTCGAGGCCGCCCTGCAGGTCGGCCCTGTCATCAGCGAGGGCAGCGCCGAGCAGGAAGAGAACATGGCCGCCTACGGTCGGCACCTGGGCACCGCCTTCCAGCTCATCGACGACGCCCTGGACTACAGCGCCGATGCCGAGGAACTCGGCAAGAACATCGGCGATGACCTGGCCGAAGGCAAGCCCACCCTGCCCCTGCTGTACACCATGTGGCACGGCAGCCAGGCGCAATCGGACCTCATTCGCGAAGCCATCGAGCAGGGCGGCCTCGACCGCCTTGATGAGGTGCTCGCGGCGATTGAATCCACAGGGGCCATCGCCTACACTGCGCGGCTGGCGGAAAACGAGTCCCGACTGGCGCTGGCAGCACTGGCGAAGGTACCCCCTTCACCCTACCGCACCGCCCTCGTCGAACTGGCCGAATTCGCCGTACGCCGTCGCTCCTGAGTCACCCGCCCGGGTGGCATGGCAGCGCCGGCCGCAAGCGGTCAGTCCGCCGCGCGCGCAGCAGCATCAGTCGGGGTGTAGCTCAGCCTGGTAGAGCACTGCCTTCGGGAGGCAGGGGTCGTAG
>CAYGQN010000592.1:0-2037 GCA_964351795.1 uncultured Gammaproteobacteria bacterium | reverse complement strand
CAATGCGGCGGCGTTCTTCTATCGCTGGGACAACCTGCAGTCCTTCCAGCCGCTGCTCGACCCGGTATCCGGGATCGCCGTGCCGCAGCTGCTGAACGTGCCCGAGGCCGAACTCATCGGCTTCGAGATGGATGCGCAGTGGGTGCCCGATGAGTCCTGGTTCTTCAATGTCGGCTTCGGCTACTCGGACGCGCAGATCACCAACCCTGGCAGCATCGCCGGCCTGAACGCGGGCAACGAGATCCCCGGCAACCCGAAGTTCACCTTCAATGCCCTCGGCCGCAAGGAGTTCTACGTGGCCAACGGGGTGCTGGCCCTGCAGGTCAATGCCCGCTTCCAGGACTCGGTCACCTATGACCTGCTGAACAACCCCAACCTTACCGAGCCGTCGTACTGGAATGTCGGCGCGCGCGCGTCGTATACCTTCGGGCCGGACGGGCGCTACAGCATCGCCGGCTGGGGCCGGAACCTCACCGGCGAGGAAGTCTGCAGTGGCTACACCTCGCTGGAAGGTCTCGCCGAAAGCCTGTTCTGCATCCCGAACGTGTCCAAGCCGACCTACGGCGTGACCGCCTCGGTCAACTGGGAATAGGTCAGCGCTATCCGCGGCCCCCGGGCCGCGGTGTGTCATCGCGGGCCGCGCCGGCTTCAACCGGCGCGGCCTCTTGTTCCTTGAGCGGCCTGACGCCGCGGTCTTGCTGGGTTAGGCTTGCAGCGGTCCAATTCCAGGCCCTGCTCCCATGTCCCGCTGGCGTCCACCGCAACCTGTCGCCTCGCCCTATATCACCCCCGCCGGTTATGCCGCGCTGGAGGCAGAGGTTGGCGACCTGTGGCAGCGCCGCCGCGAGGTGGTCCGGCACCTGTCGGCCGCGGCTGCCGAGGGGGATCGCTCCGAGAACGCCGAGTACATCTACCGCAAGAAGCAGCTGCGCGAGCTCGACAGGCGTATCGGTTACCTGCAGCGCCGCATGCCTGTGCTGAACATCGTGCGCGACCGGCCACCGGCCACGGACCAGGTGTTCTTCGGCGCCCGCGTGCGCCTGGAGGACGAAGCCGGCGAGGAGAACGTGTTCCGCATCGTCGGCGCCGACGAACTGGATCTCGCCGAAGGCAACATCAGCATCGATGCACCGCTGGCGCGCGCGTTGCTGGGCAAGGGCCTGGACGAGGAGGTGAGCGTGCACACGGCGGCGGGCGTCCGCGGCTATTGCATCGTGGACATCGATTACCCGGATGTCGGTTGAAGCGGTTCGTAACGGGTACCGGCGGCGATAGCAGAGGGCTGAGACATGAGCGATGAATTCCGGGGGCAGGTGGTGTTGATTACCGGCGGCGGCACCGGCATCGGCGCTGCCAGCGCGCGCTGGTTCGCCGCGCGCGGGGCGCAGGTGGTGGTCAGCGGGCGCCGGTCGGCGCCCGTGGAGGCGGTGGCAGCGGAAACCGGCGGCCTGGCCGTGACTGGCGACGTGGCCCGGCTGGCCGACTGCGAGGCGATGGTCGAGCGCGCCGTCGCGCACTTCGGCGGCCTGGACATCCTGGTGGCGAACGCCGGTATCGAAGCCTTCGGCAGCGTGACCGAACTGGACCCGGGCGAGTGGCGGCAGGTGCTGGAGGTCAATGTCGGCGGCGTGATGCACAGCGCCCGGGCCGCCATCCCCGCCCTGCGTACACGCGGTGGCGGTGCCATCGTGATCGTGGCCTCCGAGGCGGCCATCACCGCCGGGCCGCACTACGCCGCCTACAACACCAGCAAGACGGCCCTGCTGGGCCTGGCCCGCTCGCTGGCCTATGACTACGGCGGCGAGGGGATCCGCACCAACAGCGTCTGCCCCGGCTGGGTCCGCACCGAGATGAGCGAGCGCGAGACCGCGGCGATGGCGGCGGAAAAAGGCATCACGCCGGCCGAGCAGGAAGCAGCGCTGACGCGCTTCATGCCGATCCGGCGCATGGGCCAGCCGGCGGAGATTGCCGCCTGTATCGGCTTTCTCGCCTCGCCGGCGGCCTCGTTCGTGAACGGTGCCGTGCTCACCGCCGACG
>CAYGQN010000591.1:0-2038 GCA_964351795.1 uncultured Gammaproteobacteria bacterium | reverse complement strand
GTGTAGAATTGCGGCCCAATCATGGCCCGCGGCACATCCGCCCGGCGGCCGCCACTGCGGCGCCGGCAAGGCCGGAAACGACCAACCAGGCAGGAACGCGCAACCCCGGCACCGGCGTGCCCGGTGGCGCGCGGGGGACACCATGGCAGGGCACAGCAAGTGGGCGAATATCCGCCATCGCAAGGGCAAGCAGGACGCCAAGCGTGGCAAGCTGTTCACCAAGCTCATCCGCGAGATCACCGTCGCCGCGCGCATGGGCGGCGAGGATGCCGGCTCGAATCCGCGCCTGCGCGCAGGCATCGATGCCGCGCTGGCCGCGAACATGCCCAAGGACACCATCGAGCGCGCCATCAAGCGTGGCGCCGGTGACGTCGACACCGACAGCTACGAGGAAGTGCGCTACGAGGGTTATGGCCCAGCCGGCGTGGCCGTCATGGTCGACTGCCTTACCGACAATCGCAATCGCACCGTCTCGGAAGTCCGGCACGCCTTCAGCAAGGCCGGCGGCAATCTCGGCCAGGACGGGTCCGTGGCCTTCCTGTTCACCAAGAACGGCGTCCTGCGCTTCACCGATATCGCCGATGCTGACGCCCTGCTCGAGGCGGCCATCGAGGCCGGCGCCGAGGACGTGATCATCGACGACGCAACGGCCGAGGTGCTCACCGCGCCGGAGGAGTTCGCGGCCGTGCGCGATGCCCTGGACGCCGCCGGCTGGAAGGCCGAGTCCGGGGAACTCACGATGCGCCCGCAAACCTCCGCCGAGGTGGACGAGGAAACCGCGGAAAAGCTGCTGCGTCTGCTCGACACCCTCGACGATCTCGATGACGTGCAGCAGGTGTATTCCAATGCCGAGTTCAGCGACGCCGTGCTTCAGAGCCTGGATGGCTGAGCGCGTGCCGCGGAACTGAGGCGCCAGCGCGGCCATGGCTGGCCCGGTCGTCAGGATACTCGGCATCGACCCGGGCTCGCGCATCACCGGTTACGGCCTCATCGACACCGACGGGCGCCAGTCGGTACACGTGGCCAGCGGTTGCATCCGCACCACCGATGGCCCGTTCCCGGCGCGTCTGGCCGAGATCTTCGTGGCGCTCGGCGGCATCATCGACGAGCATGCGCCGGCCGAGTGCGCGGTCGAGAAGGTGTTCGTGAACCGCAACGTGGAATCGGCCATGAAGCTCGGTCATGCCCGTGGTGCGGCCATCGTGGCAGCAGCAACCCGCGAGGTGGAAGTGTTCGAATTCAGCCCCAACGAGATCAAGCAGGCCATCGTCGGCCGCGGCCATGCCGACAAGCAGCAGGTCCAGCACATGGTCGGCGTGCTGCTGGGGCTGCGCGAGGCACTGCAGGCCGACACCGCGGACGCGCTGGCCGCGGCCCTGTGTCACGGGCATACGCGGTTCTCGTTGCAGCGCGTGGGCACCGCCAGCCGGGCCCGCGGGGGACGCTACCGTTGATCGGCCGCCTCACCGGCACCATCATCGGGCGCCAGCCGCCGCAACTGCTGCTGGAAGTCGGCGGGGTCGGCTACGAGGTGGAAGCGCCCATGTCCACCTTCTACGCACTGCCGGCCGGCGATACCGTGGTGACGCTGCATACGCACCTGGTCGTGCGCGAGGACGCGCACCTGCTGTTCGGTTTCGCCAGCGAGGACGAGCGGCGCCTGTTCCGGGCGCTGATCCGGGTCAACGGCGTGGGTGCGCGCCTGGCACTGGCCATCCTGTCGGGCATGGCGGTGGGCGAGTTCGTTGCCTGCGTGGAACTCGGTGATGCCGCCCGCCTCACCTCGCTGCCCGGGATCGGCAAGAAGACCGCCGAACGGCTCATCATCGAGATGCGTGACCGGCTCAAGGACCAGGGCGATCTGACCCCGGCCAGCCAGCCGGCGGCAGGCGCCCCCGCGCGGGCCGCCGACCCGGTGGCCGACGCCGTCAGCGCGTTGGTGGCGCTTGGCTACAAGCCCGCCGAAGCCAGCCGCCATGTCGCCGCCCTGGACACCGCCGATCGCAGCAGCGAGGACCTCATCCGCGACGCCCTGAAG
>CAYGQN010000590.1:0-2045 GCA_964351795.1 uncultured Gammaproteobacteria bacterium | reverse complement strand
GTGTTGTGCTCACCGGCATCACCAGCTTCTTCCTCGTCCAGCAGTTCAGCGCAATGCGCCTGCAGCAGGCACAGCTGGAGGTGCAACGGGCGGACCTTGAAACAACGCTCACGCATCGCCAGGCTGAAATCGAAAAACTCGCCACCAGCGTGCGCGCGCACGAGAAGAAAGAGCGCGAATTGCAGGGGGAACTGCGCAAGGCCAGTGCCGATCTCGGCCTGGTGCACAACAAGACCCGCCTGCTCTCGGAAACCATCCAGCGGATATCCATCGAGGACACGGCCACGGGCCTTGCCAACTCGCTGCATTTCGCCACTGCGCTGAAGATGGAATGGTCGCGCATGCGCCGCAACCAGCAACCTTTGACGTTGCTGCGCATCCAGCTCGACGACTTCAAGGACTATCACCGCAACTACGATTCGAAAATGCTCGATCGCTGCATCACCGACATCGCCGAGGTCGTGCGCGACAACGGTCGTCGGCCGGGCGACTGCGCCGCGCGTATCGGCGGCTACGATTTCGCGCTGCTCCTGCCGGGTGCGGATTCCGCCAGCGCGGTGCGCATCGCCGAGCGCGTGCGCATGCGCATCCTCGAGTTGAAGTATCCGAACAAGGACAACAACCTCGATATGGTCACCGCGAGCATCGGCGTGGCCACCATCCTTCCGGACGACCAGACACCCATCCCGGAATTGCAGCGGCGCTGCGATTCAGCCCTGCACGAGGCCGAGTTCAAGGGCGGCAACGTGGTCATGCGTTACCGCAGCCTGGAAACCATCGGCCTGGAGAACTGGAATCCCGACGAGGACGGCAGCCTCAGCCAGCAGACCATGGCGGCAAAGCTGCGTCGGCGCGGCCTGAAACCGCTGAAGAAAACCGCCCCCGGCGCCCGCTACCTCGTGGACAAGCGCATGCCGGTGGACTACGCCTTCGGCGTGCTCAAGGGCCGCCTGAAAGTCTCCCGCGAAGGCCAGACCGCCGTGCTCGGCCCGGGGGACTGCTGGCTGGTGAAGGCCGGCGCGGTGGTCAGTGCCGAGTCCACCGGCGACATGGAAACCATCTGCGTCGAGGCGGCGGCCGAGCCGCAGTAGCACGCATCCCGCCCCCATCGGGACGCACGCAGCCCGATGTACTCAGCACTCGTTCTCGACAATGGCCAGGCCCAGGGCGGCCAGTGGCGCCGCCATCTCGCCGAACTCGCGGGCACGTTCACTGGAGGCGTTGCCATCGAGGTAGCGCTTCATGATCCCCTGCACGATGCCGGCCATCCGGAAGAAGCAGAACGCCAGGTAGAAGCCCCAGTTGTCGATGCCGGCCACGCCGCGCCGGGCGCAGTAGGCCGCAACGTAGGCCTGCTCGCTGGGGATCCCCAGCGCACTGCGGTCGAGCCCGCCCAGGCCGGCGATGGGCATGTCCCGCGGGAAGCGCCACTGCATGCACTGGTAGGCGAGGTCGGCATAGGGATGGCCGAGCGTGGACAACTCCCAGTCGAGCAGGGCCACCACCCGCGGCGCATCCGGCGCGAAAATCATGTTGTCGAGGCGGTAATCACCGTGGATGAGGCTCACCTGGCCATCGTCCGCCGGCACGTTGGCGGGCATCCATTCGATCAGCGCTTCCATGGCCTCGATGGTCGCGGTTTCCGAAGCGCGGTACTGGCTGGTCCAGCGCTCGATCTGGCGGGCGAAGTAATTGCCGGGCCGGCCGAAGCCGTCCAGGCCCACGGCCTGTACATCCACCGAGTGCAGCGCCGCGAGCACGCGGTTCATCTCGTCGTACATGGCGCCGCGTTCCCCGGCGTCGAGCTCGGGCAGCGACGGATCCCAGAGGATGCGTCCGGGCACGCAGTCCATGACGAAGAACTTGCTGCCGATCACGCTGGTGTCCTCGCACAGCGCCCGGGTGCGCGGCACCGGCACGTCGGTATCGGCAAGCGCGGTCATCACGCGGTACTCGCGGTCCACGGCATGGGCCGACTTGAGCAACTCGCCGGGCGGCTGGCGCCGCAGCACGTAGTCCGCACCAACGGCAGCGGTGACCCCGAA
>CAYGQN010000589.1:0-2059 GCA_964351795.1 uncultured Gammaproteobacteria bacterium | reverse complement strand
GGGAACTGTCGAAGGTGGTGATGCCGCAGTCCAGGCCGGCCATGACATTGGCCAGACCCAGGCCGCGCGTGTTGTGCAGGTGCAAGCCGGTGAGGGCGGCATCACCCACGGCCGCGCGCACCCGTCCGATGAGCCTGCGCACCTGCTGCGGGTTGGCGTAGCCGGTGGTGTCCGACAGGCCCACCTCGTCCACGCCGCAGGCCATGAGGCGCTCGGCGCTGCGCACGACCAGGTCTTCACTGATGGTGCCTTCCAGCGTGCAGCCGAAAGCCGTGGACAGCCCCGCCTCGAAATGCGGGCGCTCGGCCGCCGGTACCGCCCGGACCATCGCTGCGATGGCGGCCACTTCCTCGAACATCTGCTCATGGCTGCGCTTGACGTTGCGCAGGCTGTGCGTTTCGCTGACCGAGAACGGGATGGAGATTTTGTGGGCGCCGGCGGCGATGGCATCGGCAGCGCCGCGGCGGTTGGGCACCAGCACCGCCACCGTCAGGCCGGGGATCTGCCGTGCCTGGCGCACCACCTCGGCGGTGTCGGCCAGTTGCGGCAGCACCTTCGCCGGCACGAAGGAACCCACCTCGATCTCGCGCACCCCGGCCTCGGCCTCTGCGCGGATCCACGCCAGCTTGGCGGCGGTGGGCATGATGGGCTGGATGCTCTGCAGGCCGTCGCGCGGGCCGACCTCGCTGATGAGAATGCGCGCTTCGCTCATGGAATGTCCCGGGCCGCAATCGCGGCGCTTGAAATGTTATAATTATAGAACATTTGGCCTCGAACCTGCCGCATATCAATGACAAGCAACAACAGCCTCCCGCTGGCCGGGACCCGCGTGGTCGAGTTCTCGCACATGGTCATGGGCCCGTCAACGGGCCTCATCCTGGCCGACCTCGGCGCCGAAGTGGTGAAAATAGAACCCCTGGGCGGGGACAAGACCCGGCGCCTGCGCGGCTCCGGCGCCGGTTACTTCTCCATGTACAACCGCAACAAGCGCAGCCTGTGCGTGGATCTGAAGTCCGATGCCGGCCGCGACGTGGCCATGCGCCTGGTGCGCCGCGCCGACGTGCTGGTGGAGAACTTCCGCCCCGGCGCCATGGAAAAGCTGGGCTACGGCTACGAGGCCATGGCCGCCGAGAACCCCGGGCTCATCTACTGCTCTGCGCGCGGCTTTCTGAAGGGACCCTACGAGCATCGCACCGCCCTGGATGAAGTGGCGCAGATGATGGGCGGCCTGGCCTACATGACCGGCCCGCCCGGGCGGCCGCTGCGGGCCGGGGCCTCCGTGATAGACGTGGTGGGCGGCATGTTCGGCGCCATCGGCGTGCTGGCCGCCCTGCAAAGCCGCAACCGCAGCGGCAAGGGCGACACCGTCACCAGCGCGCTGTTCGAGAGCACCGTGTTCCTGGTCGGCCAGCACATGGCGCAGTACGCCGTTACCGGCACGCCGGCCTCGCCCATGCCGGTGCGCATCTCCGCCTGGGCCGTCTACGACATCTTCGACACCGCCGACAACCAGCAGGTGTTCGTGGCCGTGGTCTCCGACACGCAGTGGGTGAAGTTCTGCGCCGACTTCGGCCTGGAAGACTTCGCCCGCGACGATAGCCTGCGCGAGAACGCCAGCCGCGTCGCCCAGCGCGACCGCGTGATCCCCGCCGTGCGCAAACTGTTCCTTGACTTCACCAAGGACGAACTCATGCAGCGCCTGGAAGCCTGCGGCCTGCCCTATGCCGGCATCGGCCGCCCCGAGGACATGTTCGAAGACCCGCACCTGCTCGCCTCCGGCGGCCTGCTGGACATCACCACCCCCGAAGGGACCAGCACCCGCCTGCCGGCGCTGCCCCTGCAGATGCACGGCGAGCGCTTCGGCGTGCGCCAGGACGTACCCAGGCAGGGCGAACACAGCCGCGCCATCCTCACCGAGGCCGGCTACGACGAGCAGACCATCGCCAGCCTCATCGACAGCGGCATCATCGAGAACGCCTGAGCCAAAAGCCTGCCTGCCTGCCGGCCGCGCAGCCATCGCCCGGGCCGCCCGCCGGCCATCACCCAGCGCCCACGCGAA
>CAYGQN010000588.1:0-2077 GCA_964351795.1 uncultured Gammaproteobacteria bacterium | reverse complement strand
CTACGATCCGGCCGCCGTGGATGCCGGGTTCGCCGCCATCCACGGCGGCCGGATCGTAGTGATAGCCCTTGGCCGCATTGCCGGCCTGGTAATGGCGGAGGGCACGTTCGTACTCGGCGCACTCGTCCAGCAGCTTGCCGGCGGCGAAGTGCAGGAAGCAGCGGTCCACGTCCGGTCGCTCGTGCGCGGCCAGCATGTGCTCGATGGTGTCCAGGAGCTGCTGCCGGTCGGCCGGCGCCAGTCGCAACTGGCTGTAGTTGTAGCAGGCTTCGGCATAGTCCGGGCGCAGGCGCAGGGCCTCGCGGAAGTGGGCCTGGGCCTCGGCGAAGCGGCCGAGACCGGCCTTGGCGCCGGCGATGTTGTGCTGCATTTCCGCCCGCGGCCCGCCAATCGCCATGGCCCGTTCGATGTCCAGGATTGCACTGTGGAAACGGCCCTGCTGGGCACTCACCGAGCCAAGGCCGAACCAGGCGAGCGCATGGTCCGGCCGGCTCTGCAGCACCCGGCGATAATCGGCCGCGGCCTCGGCGAGCCGACCGTCGCGGTGCGCCGCGCGGGCGCGCCGCACCAGGGCCTCGCTGTCCTGTGCTTCATCCGGCTTGGTGCCCATAAAACCCTTCTAAATCATATCCTTATGGGTATTTCAGGATAAAGATATGAAAATCAGTTTGTTACAACGACAAAATGCTATTCTACTTTATATCGAGAGCGGGATCCGGTAAGCTGCCGGTGCTGGAACGCGTACAGGGCGGGGCGCCCTTCGCGTAGCGGGTGAGGCTTAACGAGGGGAGCAGTCGATGGGGCGCAGATTGTTGTCGGTCGCGGGCATGTTGCCCGTGCTGCTCGGGGCAGTGTGCGTGCTGGCGCCGGGGCCGGCGCCATTCGCTGAAACCCTGGAAGGCGCGATTGCCACCGCCATCCAGACCAACCCGCTCGTCAACCAGGCCCGCGCCCGCACCCGCGCTGCCGATTACGACATCCGCCAGGCCCGGGGCGGTTACCTGCCCAGCATCGACATCAACGGCGGAATCGGGCCCGAAGACAGCAACATCAAGCAGCTCAAGCTGTCCGGCAACGACAACGGTACGCTCACCCGTCGCGAGTTCGGCCTCACGCTGAGGCAGATGATCTACGACGGCTTCGGCACGCGCAACGAGGTCGATCGCCGTGTGTCGCTGCTGGAAGCGGCGGAGCAGAGCACGCGTGACGTCCGCGAGGCCGTGGCCTTCGATACCGTCCAGGTCTACCTCGATGTGCTGCGCAACCGCGAGTTGCTGGTCCTGGCCGAGCAGAACGTCAGCAACCACGAGCAGGTCCTGAACAATGTCGAGCAGAAGGTGCGCGGCGGCGTCGGCCAGCGTGCCGATCTCGAGCAGGCCCGGGGCCGCCTGGCGCTGGCCCGCAGCGTCCTGACCGCGCGCCAGGGGCAGCTGGCGGAATCCCTGGCGACCTACGAGCGTGTCGTCGGCGACATTCCCGGCGAGCTGACCCCGCCGGCGCGGGTTGCGTCGGGGCTGGTCTCCCGCGGCCAGCCAGACGCTGCAGCCGTGCAGAGCGCGATTGGCGCTGCCATAACAGATGCCGAATCCTGGCACCCGGCGCTGATGCAGGCCCGCGCCGAGCTGGAGGCCAGCGAAGCTGCCATCGCGGTGGCACGCGCGGCCTACCACCCGCGGGTCGACCTGGAAGCCAACTCCACCCGCAACGCCAACCTGGCGGGCGTGGAGGGGATCCGCAACAGCAACACCATCATGCTGGTGGGGCGCTGGAACGTGTTCCGGGGCGGCTCCGACCGGGCCGCCGAGAATGCCGCGGTCGAACGCAAGTTCGCCGCCGAGGAAAACGTCGCCGACGTGCGCCGGGTCATCACCGAGAACATCGGCATTGCCCTGCAGGCCCGCGCCGCCACCGATGCGCGCCTGGAATACCTGCGCGCGCATGTGGAGGCCAGCAAGCAGACCCTGGAGGCCTACAAGGCGCAGTTCGACCTGGGGCGCAGAACCCTGCTGGACACCCTCAATGCCCAGAACGAATTGTTCACGGCCCGCTCCAACCTGGTGGGCGGTCTGTATGACGA
>CAYGQN010000587.1:0-2089 GCA_964351795.1 uncultured Gammaproteobacteria bacterium | reverse complement strand
GTCCACCTCCACCACCAGGCCGCGCAGGTTCTCGTCGGCCGACGCGGTGAGAAACACCTTGTAGTGGCTGCCGGCCAGGACGGTCTGCCCGCCGGGGGTGCGGATACTGCCCCGGTTGGTGACCGAGGGTGCGAACATGAGCACACGCCCGCCCTCCGCCGAGCGGATCTCGGCGCCGGCGGCCACGTCGACCACGCCCATCGTCCCGAGCGTGCCCTGGAAGGCCGCTTGCGGCGTGGTTTCGGCGATGGCGTCGGTGATGCTGCCGGCCAGCAGCGCGTCGTCGTCCCAGAGCCCGAGCGTGGAAGCCACCAGCGAATGCGTGTCGACCACGGCATTCGGCCCGAACAGGATGCCGTTCCGGTTGATGACGAAGACCTCACCGTTGGCCTGCAGGTTGCCGTTGATGAAGGTCTCGGGATTGGTCGTGCCGAGGATGCGGTTCAGGGCGATGGATGTGGGGCCCTGACGCTGGTCGAAGCGCACGGTGTGCCCTTCGGCAATATCGAAACTCGCCCAGTTGTAGATCTCCCGCAGCCGCCGCTGGACGATGTCCATCGTCTGCCCGTTGATGGCGCGCGTGGCGGCATCGGCCCCGGGGGTGACCCAGTTGGTGACGCCGCCGCTGCAGGCGCTGCCGGCACAGACGATGGGAAGCTCGCGACCCGTCGGCGGCTGTTGCGCCATGGCGGTTCCCGGCGGCAGCAGGGCGGCGAGAGCAGCGCCGGCCAGTACGCGGCGGATCGCCTCCGCGCATCGGCTCCTGGTCGGGAAGTTGTTGTTTTCTGAACGTTTGCTGAATGCCATCGTGTGGCCGCGGGGAGGCTGGAAGATTGCCGGGAAGGATGACCGCGAACCATGACGGAATTGTTACAGCACGGCGTCGGCATCAAGATCGACGTGCTGGATGAGAACAGCCGTGCAAAACCGCCGGGCACAAAAAAACCGGCCCCGCGAACGGGGCCGGTTCCTGTACTGCCCAGCAGGACCGCCGGACTCAGGCGCTCATGCTGTGAAGGCTTGCCGCTTCAGGGCAGGTCGCCTTCGAGGGTGGAGATGAAGTCCTCCTGCACCGTCGGAGCCGAGCAGCTCTGACCGCCGCGGGTCCAGGACGACACCGGGTTCGGGGCGTCCGGATCCATCAGGTCACCGATGGTGGTCGGGGCGACACCGGCCGAAGGCGGAGCCAGCCAGCCGGTCTGACCAAACGGGTGCAGGAAGTTCTGGTTGGCCTCGAAGATGTCGGCCGGGCCAGCACCGCAGATGAGCGTGAAGACATCGCGGACTTCAGAGCCGTTGGCAGCGCCATCGACCGTGCTGTTGTCCTTGCGCATCTGGCAGGTCTGCTCGTAGTGGTCGGTGTAGTCGGCCATGGCAATCTGCTGCAGGGTCGGGGCCAGGCCGTCGACCTTCACAAAGCGCCAGCCACGGGCCAGGTCGGCGTTCTTTTCCACCGACTGGTAGCCGATACCCCACGCGTAGCGGGTGTTGTTGAACGGATTCGGCGTAGTGCCTTCGCCGTTCTCGTCCGGGTCGTTGTTGAACAGCGCCTGGGCCGTGGTGTTGTTCTCAAGCGCATTCAGGCAACGGCCGAGGTCCGAGGAACCACGGTTCATGCAGGTGACGCTGGGGGTCAGGAAACTGCACTCGTCGTTGTTGAAGGACAGCGCTGCCTCGGCAACGATCGTGCCGTTGACGTTGGCGCAGGGACGGTTCAGGAAGTGGGCCTGGAACTGGGCATTGGTGCCGGAACCGGGGTTGCGACGGCAGAGATGCACGCGCTGGTTGTTCAGCGCGAGCAGGCCGGAGCTCGCCGGCAGCACCTTGCCCGGGGCCGGAGCCACGGAGGTGAAGCCCGCACTGCTGGCAGCGGTGATGAGGTCGACACCTTCACGCTCGACCTGGTTCCAGTTCGTGATCTTGCCGGTGAAGATGCCGGCAATCTCGGCGCTGGTCAGGTTCGGCATGCAGGCTTCGCTGTCGGCAACCGTTGCAGTGCCGATCGACTCGGACTCGTCAGGCGTCGCGTTCGCCGTGCCGCTGGCGATACGACCCACGTCAAGTGCATCGTCGGATACACCGTCGCCAT
>CAYGQN010000586.1:0-2105 GCA_964351795.1 uncultured Gammaproteobacteria bacterium | reverse complement strand
CGGGTTTGCCGCCGACAGCCTGTTCCTGATGCCCACCGGCTCGGCACGCGGGCTGGCGCCCAACGCACGGGTGACGCCCATCGGCGGGGCCGGCGAGGTCGAGGTCGGCGATGGCCTGCTCGGTCGGGTCGTCGATGGCGCCGGTCGACCCCTGGACGGGGGCGGGCCGCTGAAATCCACGCACCGGGTGCCGCTGCATTCCGAGCCCATCAACCCGCTCAAGCGCAAGCCGCTGTCAGTGCCCCTTGACGTGGGTGTGCGGGCCATCAACTCGTTGCTGACCGTGGGCTGTGGCCAGCGCCTGGGCCTGTTCGCTTCCAGCGGTGTGGGCAAGAGCATGCTGCTGGGCATGATGACGCGCTTCACCAATGCCGATGTGATCGTGGTGGGGCTCATTGGCGAGCGCGGCCGCGAGGTGAAGGAATTCATCGAGTACGTGCTCGGTGATGGCGGGCTCAAGCGTGCCGTTGTGGTGGCCACGCCCGCGGACAACCCGCCGCTGATGCGCATGAACGCCGCAGCCGTGGCAACCAGCATCGCCGAGTATTTCCGGGACCAGGGCAAGCACGTGCTGCTGTTGATGGACTCGCTCACCCGCTTCGCCCAGGCCCAGCGTGAGATCGGCCTGACCATCGGTGAACCGCCCGCGACCAGGGGCTATCCGCCGTCGGTGTTCGCCCGCTTGCCGCAGTTGGTGGAGCGTGCCGGGCCCGGTGCTGCCGGGCCGGGGTCGATTACGGCCATCTACACCGTGCTGACCGACGTGGATGAGAACAACGACCCGATCGCCGATTCCGCCCGCGCCATTCTCGATGGCCACATTGTGTTGTCCAGGCGCCTGGCTGAAAGCGGGCACTTTCCCGCGATCGACATCGAGGCCTCGGTCAGCCGGGCCATGAACAACATCACGCAGCCTGAGCACCAGGCGATGGCGCGCGAGTTCCGACGCACCTACAGCACGTACCAGCGCAACCGGGACCTGCTGACCGTGGGGGCCTACGAGCCCGGCAGCGATCCGGAACTGGACCTTGCGGTACGCGCGCGCCCGGCCATGGAGGCCTTCCTCCAGCAGGACGCGAAGCAGGCCGTACCGCTGGCGCAGGCAGTGGCGGAACTGCAGCAGTTCAACCAGGCCGCCGCGCAGCCGCTGTAGTGATGCGCATCCGATCAACTGCCAGGTTCATACCGGAGAGCCCCTGATGAGGAGTTCCAAGCGACTGCGGCCCGTTGTCGACGTGGCCGAAATCGATGAGCGGCGTGCCGCCGGTGCTTTTGCCGCCACACAACAAAGGCTCAGCGACTACCAGCAGCGGCTGGACAGCCTGCTTGCCGCACGCGGGGACTACGTCACCGCTGCCGGCACGCCGTCGGCCAACGCCATATCGGCGCGCTCGCTGGGCAGCACGCGCTCGTTCATTGCCCGCCTCGACAGCGCCATCGCCGAACTCGGCACCCAGTGCGCGCTGCAACGCGAGCGCTGCGACAAGGCGCGCCGGCAATGGTTGCAGGCGCGCTCGCGCGTACAGGCGCTGGATGGGATTGTCTCGCGACATCAACGCAGCGAGCGGGCACTGATGCACTCGCGCGAGCAGGGCGAGAGCGACGACTTCGCCGGTGCCCGTCACTTCAGTGGTACGGGGGGTTAGCAGGAACTGGCCCGGTGTTTGCAGTGTGGTTGGCGGGACAACCACAATCCGGGTGAACACACGTGATCGCCACCATGCTACCCGCCGGGATCGGCGCGGAAACACCTGAAGCCGGGGCCGCGCTCCGGCAATTACTGCAAGGCACTGAGGGGTCAGCGTTTTCCCTGGTCCTCGCTGGCGTTGCCAGTGGTCCGACGACCGGTCGGGACGGCCATCCTGGCGGTGCTGCCGAGGGGCGGGACCCGCTGGCGGGCCTGTTGCCCGGCGACGAGATCCTGCCGGTTGAGGCAGGCAACAGTTTGCCGCTGCCGCTGTTCGGACTTCTGGCTCCGGCAGGTGATGGCGCCAGCGGTGCCAGTGCGCTTGTGCTGACCGGCACGGCTGTCGGTGACGAGGCGGCCGGTGCCGCGCTCCTGTCCCGGCGGTTCCCGGGCCCGGCCCTGGCAGTCGGCCCGGTTG
>CAYGQN010000585.1:0-2121 GCA_964351795.1 uncultured Gammaproteobacteria bacterium | reverse complement strand
GTGCTGGGCGCGGCCACGCATGCCTTTGAGCTCATGCTCAGTGCCTTCATTGCCGGCCTGGCCATCGGCGGCTGGTGGATCGCCAGGCGCATCGACACGCTTACCGATGCCAGCGCCTGGCTCGGCCGCGTGCAAGTACTGATGGGCATCCTGGCGCTGGGCTCGCTGGCCATCTACGGCCAGTGTTTCGAGCTGATGAGCTGGCTCATGCAGGCCCTGGCGCGCAATGACAGCGGCTACACCCTGTACCTGGTGGCCAGCCACGGGATCGCCTTGCTGGTCATGCTGCCGGCCACGATCTGCGCCGGGATGACGCTGCCCCTGATCACCCTCGTGCTGCTCAGGCGCGGCGCGGGCGAGACCGCCATCGGGGGCGTGTATGCCGCCAACACGGTCGGCGCCATTGCCGGTGTGCTGTTCACGGTGCAGTTCGGCATGCCGCTGCTTGGCCTGCGCAACAGCCTGCTGACCGGGGCCGCGCTGGACATCGCGGTCGGGATCGCGCTGCTGGCAGCCGCGCGGGCCGGCGGGCCGGCGTGGCGGACCTGGGCCGGCGCCGGCGCCGCCGCGATGCTGGCCACTGCCGCACTGGTGGAGCTGGACCCCTACCGCATGGCCTCCGGGGTGTTCCGCTACGGCCGCGCGGCGCTCGGCGAGGGCAGCGAAGTCCTGTTCCACCACGACGGCAAGACCGCGACGGTGAATCTCATTCGCATGCCCGGGCAGGTGCTGAGCATCACCACCAACGGCAAACCGGACGCGGCCGTCATCATGGCCGACGGTGAGGGCTGGGGAACCGACGAGCCGACCATGACGCTGGCCGGCGCGCTGCCGCTGGCGTTGCGCCCGCAGGCGCGCACGGCGGCGGTGATCGGCATGGGCTCGGGCCTGACCAGCGCCACCCTGCTGGCCGGCGCCGGCCTGGCGCGTGTGGATACCATCGAGATCGAGGCGGGCATGGTTGCCGCCGCCCGCGGTTTCCGCCCGCGCACGGAGCGGGTGTGGACCGATCCGCGCAGCCGGATCCACATCGAGGACGCACGCACCTTCTTCGGCCTGCGCGGGGAACGCTACGACATCATCGTCTCGGAACCCTCCAACCCCTGGGTCAGCGGCGTGGCCGGCCTGTTCAGCCGCGAGTTCTATCGCACCGCGCGCCAGTACCTGGCCGCTGACGGCGTGCTGATCCAATGGCTGCAGCTCTACGAGATCAACCTGCCGCTGGTGGCCAGCGTCATGAAGGCCCTGGGGGAGGAGTTCCCCGCCTACACCGCCTGGTTCGTCGACAACGGTGACATGCTCATCGTGGCAAGCAGCGCGGACACCGACCGCCTGCACCCGGGCCTGTTCGCGGACCCGGCGATGCGCGAGGCCCTGGCCATGGTGGGTGTCCATCACGCCGATGACCTGGCGGCGCGGCGCCTGGCCGGCCGCGCCCTGCTGGAACCGGCCCTGGCCGCCTACCCGGTACCGGCCAACTCCGACTACCACCCCTGGCTCGACCAGCGGGCCGTGCGGGCCCGCTACCTGCGCCAGAATGCCGGTGCCCTGCCCACGCTGGCCTGGGCGCCGCTGCCCATCGTGGCGATGCTCGACGGGCTCGCCACAAGCCCGTCGCGGCCGCTGACCGTGGTCCCGGAAAACCCGGCCGCGGAACTGCGCGCGGACGCCCGGGCCCTGCTGGGCTGGCTCGCCGATCCCCGCACCCCGACCAACGGACCACCGACTGACCTCGCCGCGGATGCGCACAGGCTGATGGCCAACGTACCGGCCTGCGACCCACTGCTCGCCGAAGCCTGGACCGCGGCCTTGTTCCGGCTCGCCGCGGCCACACTGGCCTGGCTGGACCCGGACCAGGCCACCACCCTGCTCGACCGCTTCGACGGCCACCCCTGCGCCGCGGCGGACGCAGCACCACGGCACTGGCTGGCACTGGCGCGCGCCGTGGGCGCCCGTGACGCGGGCCAGATGCTGGCCGGCGCGCGGGCCCTGCTGCCCGCCACGGGCGAGGCACTCGATGCCGACCGGCTGGGCTACCTGCTCGGCGCCGGCATGCTGGGGGCACTGGCCGATGGCCAGCCGTCCGCAGCGCTGGAGCTGTGGAGGCAATACGCGCGCCAG
>CAYGQN010000584.1:0-2122 GCA_964351795.1 uncultured Gammaproteobacteria bacterium | reverse complement strand
GCGCCCATACTGGCCGGGCTGGCTGGCAGGGCGAACCCGGCCAGTATGGGCGCCGGCTCATGGCGGCGCTGGCGTCGGCGGGCCTGACCGCATGAGCAGGCCGCTGCTGCGGGCCCTGCTGCTGGCGCTGGTGTGTGTGTGCCTGTGTGTCGCCGCCATGGCCTGGTTGATCCATCGCGACTACCGTGCCGCCGTCAGCCGGCCCCTGCCCATCGCCGAACAGGGCTACCGCCTGTTGTTCGAGCCCGGTACCAGCCTGCGCGGGCTCGGTCGGCAATTGCAGGCCGACGGCCTGCTGGTGCATTCCTGGTACCTGCGCGCGCTGGTGCGGGAGCGGGGCATCGGCAATCGCCTCCAGGCCGGCGAGTACCAGTTGCCGCCCGGAAGCTCGATGCAAGACCTGCTGGCGCTGCTGATGTCCGGGCGCGTGGTCCAGCGCGAGTTCACCATCGTTGAGGGCTGGACGGTGCAGCAGATGCTCACTGCGCTGCGCGCCGCGCCGCACCTGCGATGGGACCTCGGCGACCAGCCGGTACTGGCGCTGGCCGAGGTGCTCGAGGAACCGGGAATTCACCCCGAAGGCCAGTTCCTGCCCGAGACCTACTTCTACACCCGCGACATGCCGGCCTCGAAGCTGCTGGGGCGCGCGCACCGGGCACTGACGTCCACCCTGGCGCGGGCCTGGGACGCACGGGCAGCGGACTTGCCCTACGAGACGGCCTACCAGGCGCTGGTGATGGCTTCCATCATCGAGAAGGAAACGGCCGTGCCGGCCGAGCGCGCCGAGATTGCCGGCGTGTTCGTGCGCCGTCTCCGGCTGGGGATGCGTCTGCAGACCGATCCCACTGTGATTTACGGGCTGGGCGCGGACTTCGACGGCAACCTGCGGCGCGTCGATCTGGAAACGGAAACCCCGTATAACACCTACCGTATAAAGGGCTTGCCACCCACGCCCATCGCGCTCGCCGGCCGTGAGGCCATTCAGGCCGCCGTGCAGCCGGCAGCGGGTGAGGCACTGTATTTCGTGTCGCGGGGTGACGGCACCCACGTGTTTTCCAGGACGCTGGCCGAGCACAACCGGGCCGTGCGTCGCTACCAGCTTGGCGAGTCGGATTGAGCGGGAGGCCTTGCATGTTCATCACGTTCGAAGGCATCGAGGGCGTTGGCAAGAGCACCCAGGCCGCGCGTGCGGCAGGCTGGTTGTCTCCGCGTCATGCCGTGTACCGGACCCGCGAGCCCGGTGGCCCTGAGGTGGCCGAGCGCATTCGCGAACTGCTGCTCAGCCGCACGGTCGAGCCGATGCACGAGCTCACCGAACTGCTGCTGATGTTCGCCGCCCGCGCCGAGCACCTGGCCCGCGGTATCCGGCCGGCGCTGGCGCGCGGGGACATTGTGCTGTGCGATCGTTTCACCGACGCCACCCATGCCTACCAGGGTGGCGGGCGCGGCCTGCCCGCTGCCCACATCCGCGCGCTGGCCGATATTGTCCACGGTGATCTCCAGCCCGACATCACCGTGTTGCTGGACGCGCCGGTTCCGGTTGCGCTGGCGCGGGCCCGGGGCCGCGGCGTGGAGGGCGATCGCTTCGAGCAGGAGCGCGAGCAGTTCTTCACCCGCGTGCGGGCGAGCTACCTGGCCCTGGCCGCCGCCGAGCCCGGGCGGTTCCATATTGTCGATGCGGACGCCGACGAGGATGTGGTCTTCGATCGCATCCGCGATGTGCTGGACGGGGCAGTCGGCCCGTGAGCCTGCATCCCTGGCAGGCCGCGGCCTGGGCCGGAATCATCGAACTGGTGGAATCCGGACGCGTGCCGCACGCGCTGTTGCTGGCCGGCCCGCCGGGCTCGGGCAAAGGCGATTTTGCAGCAGCGCTGGCAGCGCGGCTGCTGTGTACCGCGCCGGTGGCCGGCCTCGCCTGCGGAGAGTGCCGGGGCTGCGCACTGCTCGCCGCCGGCACCCACCCCGATTTCCTGCGAGTGGCGCCCGAGGACGACAGCAGCGTCATCAAGGTGGACCAGGTGCGCAACGCCATCCGCTTCACCTCCCTGAGCACGCAGCAGGCCGGCTACAAGGTGCTGGTGATTGCTCCGGCGGACAGCATGAACACCGCGGCTGCCAATGC
>CAYGQN010000583.1:0-2135 GCA_964351795.1 uncultured Gammaproteobacteria bacterium | reverse complement strand
ACGGAAATATCCGAGATCTCCCGCTCGCTGAAGGCGCTGGCCAAGGAGATGTCGGTGCCGGTGGTGGCGCTGTCACAGCTGAACCGCAGCCTGGAACAGCGCCAGGACAAGCGCCCGGTCATGTCCGACCTGCGCGAGTCCGGCGCCATCGAGCAGGACGCCGACGTGATCGTGTTCATCTACCGTGACGAGGTCTACAACGAGGACAGCGACGACAAGGGCATTGCCGAGATCATCATCGGCAAGCAGCGCAACGGGCCCATCGGCAAGGTGCGCCTGGCCTTCCTCGGCCGCTACACCCGATTCGAGAACCTGGCCGCTGGCAGCTTCGGCCAGGACGAGGCCTTTGGATGAGTCGCCCGGCCCGGGTCATCATCAACCTGGCCAACGCACATCACAACCTCCACCGGGTGCGCGCGCTCGCCCCGGAATCCCGCGTGCTGGCGGTCATCAAGGCCGATGCCTACGGCCATGGGATCACCCGGATGGCGCACGCCTTCGAGGCGGCCGATGCCTTCGGCGTGTGTTGCCTGGAGGAGGCCGTGCAGTTGCGCGAGGCCGGGGTCGACAAGCGCATCGTGCTGCTGGAGGGGCCTTTCGACGCCGCCGAGCTCGATGAGATCCGCGCCCGCGACCTGGACGTGGTCGTCCACCACGAGGCACAGTTGCGGATGCTCGAGTCGGTCCCCGCGGGCCGGCTGCGCGTCTGGCTGAAAATCGATTCCGGCATGCATCGCCTCGGGTTTGGGCCGGCTGCGGTGCCCGCGGCACTGGCGCGCCTGCAGGCCCTGGATGGCATCGAGGCGCCCGTGCTCATGACCCATTTCGCCAACACCGATCAGCCCGGTCATCCCAGCGTCGCTGCACAGGCTGCGCTGTTCGATGGCTTGCTGGCCGGGCACGACGGGCCCCGCTCGCTGGCCAACTCCGGTGCCGTGCTGGGCTGGCCGGCCACGCACCGTGACTGGGTGCGGCCGGGGCTTATGCTCTACGGTGCCAGCCCCTTCGCCGACCGTACCGGGGCCGACCACGATTTGCGGCCGGTGATGTCGCTGCGGTCCGAGGTGATGGCCCTGCGCGAACTCGAACCCGGTGATCCGGTCGGCTACGGCGGCACCTGGCGGGCGCCCGAGCGGATGCTGGCCGGCATCGTCGCCGTGGGCTACGGGGACGGCTATCCCCGTCACGCGGACTCCGGCGCGCCGGTCATCGTCGACGGGGTGCGCAGCCAGGTGCTGGGCAAGTCGTCCATGGACATGCTCTGCGTGGATCTCAGGCCGGTGGCTGCACCGCGCATCGGAATGCCCGTCGAGCTGTGGGGCGAGGCGCTGCCGGTGGAGGAGCTGGCACGCTTCGCCGGCACCGTGCCCTACGAACTGCTGTGCAGTATCGGCGGACGATTGCACCGGGAGATCCACCCGGCCGGGCCGACCGTCCTGTGAGCGGGCGCACCAGGACCCGCTACCAGTGCCGCGATTGCGGCAACGTCGAGCCCAAGTGGGCCGGCCAGTGCAGCGCCTGTGGCGCCTGGAACACGCTGGAGGAGTTCATCGACACCAGTGGTCCTGCGGCCAGCCGCGCTGCCGGCCAGCGTGCCACCAGCTGGAGCGGCCAGGCCGCCACGGTGGCCGACCTTGCCGATGTGCAGACCTCGCCGGAGGCACGCATGGCCACCGGCCTGGCGGAGCTGGACCGCGTTCTCGGCGGTGGCCTGGTGGCCGGTTCGGTGGTCCTGCTCGGCGGCGATCCCGGCATCGGCAAATCCACCCTGCTGATGCAGATGCTGGCCGCGGTCAACGCTGCCGGCGTGCGTACCCTGTATGTCACCGGCGAGGAATCCGCCCAGCAGGTGCGCGGGCGCGCCGACCGGCTCGGCCTGCCCGTGCAGGGTCTGAAGCTGCTCACCGAGACGCGGCTGGATGGCGTGCTGGGCACCGCCTCGCGTGAAAAGCCCCAGGTGATGGTCATCGATTCCATCCAGACCATCTTCACCGAGGCGCTCACGTCTGCACCGGGCAGTGTCGCCCAGGTGCGTGAATGCGCCGCGGCGCTGGTGCGCTTCGCCAAGCAGAGCAACACGGCGGTGTTCCTCGTGGGCCATGTCACCAAGGAAGGCGCGCTGGCCGGCCCGCGTG
>CAYGQN010000582.1:0-2139 GCA_964351795.1 uncultured Gammaproteobacteria bacterium | reverse complement strand
GGGCTGGGGGCTGGTGGCGCTGGTCCTGCTGCTGGCCCTGGCGGCGCAGGCCGTGCGCCACCATGGCGATGCACTGGTGGCTGCCGCGCCGGCGACGGCGCCGATGGTCGCGGCGCTGTGTCGATTACTGCCCTGTCGGGCCGCCGCCACACCGGCGACGACTGACAGCGTGCCCCTGCGCATGCTTGCCCGCGATGTGCGCGAGCACCCGCGATACCAGAACACGCTGCTGGTGAACGCCAGCCTCGTGAACGAGTCGCAGCGGGTGGTGGCATTCCCCACACTCACCCTGCGCCTGTTCGACGAAACCGGCGCCATCCTGGGCGCCCGCGACTTCGCCCCGGCCGAGTACCTGGACGACAGCATCGACCGTCAGGCCGGCATGGCGCCGGAGGTACCGGTGTACGTCACGCTGGAGATCGCCGGCTCCCTGGAGCAGGCGGTGAGCTTCGAGTTCGCCTTCCGCTGAGGCGGGCCCGCTTTCGCCGGCTCCGGAATGTGGCTATCATCGCAGCCATCCCAGGTTTGTCGTCCATAAAAAGAACATTCCCGAATCTGTCCCGTGCGCATCGGTCCATACGACCTCGGCGGTCGGGTACTGCTTGCCCCCATGGCAGGCGTCACCGACCAGGCCTTCCGCGATCTCTGCCGCCGGTGGGGAGCCGCGCTCGCGACCACTGAAATGATCGGTTCGCGCCCCGAGCTGCGGGACTCGCGCAAAACCCGCATGCGCCTGGTGCGCGGCAGCGGCGATGGCCCGCTGTCGGTGCAGATTGCCGGCTTCGACCCGCGCATGATGGCCGACGCCGCGCGCTTCTGCGTGGACAACGGTGCCGACATCGTCGATATCAACATGGGCTGCCCCGCGAAGAAGGTCTGCAACAAGGCCGCCGGCTCCGCCCTGCTGCAGGACGAACCCCTGGTCGGGCGCATCCTGGAGGCAGTGGTTGCCGCGGTGGAGGTGCCTGTCACACTGAAAACACGCATCGGCTGGTCCGAGACGAATCGCAACGGCGAGCGCATCGCGCGCATCGCAGAAGCAGCCGGGGTCCGCGCGCTGGCCATCCATGGCCGTACCCGCGAGGGCCGCTTCCATGCCAGGGTGGATTACGACGCCATCGCCGCCATCCGCGCCGCCACCCGGCTGCCGCTGATCGCCAACGGCGACATTCACAGCCCGGCTGATGCCGCGGCCGTGCTGGCCCGCACCGGTGCCGATGCGGTGATGATCGGCCGCGCCGCACAGGGCCGGCCGTGGCTGTTCGCCGCCGTCAATCACTACCTCGCCAGTGGCGAACCCGCGCCGGCACCGGATGCCGATGCCGTGGCCGCCAGCGTGCTGGAACACCTGGACGGCCTGCATGCCCTGTACGGCGCGCAACAGGGCCCGCGGATCGCCCGCAAGCACCTGCGCTGGTACTTCGATGCCCTGGATGCGCCGGCGGCCCTGTGGCCGCAGGTGGCCGCCATCACGCAGGCCGCTGAACAACGCGCCCTTGTCAGCCACTGGCTGCGCGACCGCGCCCTGGCGCGGGCGGCATGAGCCAGCGGCCGGCCAAGGCACCCGCGCTGCCCGGCAGTGGCCCGCTGTGCGAGCATGTGCGCGATTCCCTGCAGGAGTACTTCGCGGCGCTGAACGGGCACGAGCCCTCCGAGCTGTACGATTTCGTGCTCTCGGAGGTCGAGCAGCCACTGTTCGCGGTGGTGATGAAGCACACCGGCGGCAACCAGACCCAGGCCGCGCGCATGCTGGGCATATCGCGTGCCACGCTGCGCAAGAAGCTGCGCCGCTACGGCCTTGACTGAACCGGGCCGGTGGGCCCGCCCGCCCGGCGGGCGAGCAGCCCGGCCGGGCCCCCAACCCCAGGACATCAGCGCATGAGCCGAATCAACCGCGCCCTGCTCAGTGTTTCCGACAAGACCGGCATCGCCGACCTCGGGCGCGGCCTTGCCGCCCTCGGCGTGGAGATCCTGTCCACCGGCGGCACCGCGGCCACCCTCGCTGATGCCGGCGTCGCGGTGATCGAGGTGTCCGACTACACCGGCTTCCCGGAGATCATGGCCGGCCGGGTGAAAACCCTGCACCCGCGCATCCACGGTGGCATCCTCGCCCGCCGCGGCCACGACGAGGCCGCCATG
>CAYGQN010000581.1:0-2141 GCA_964351795.1 uncultured Gammaproteobacteria bacterium | reverse complement strand
CACGGCAACCTGGTGCACCTGTTCGAACGCGACTGCACCGTTCAACGCCGCCACCCCAGCTGGCCTTGAGCATGAGCGGGTAGCCGATGTCGGCGGCAATCCGCCGGACCTGGTCCGGATCATCGGGCAATACCCCCGAAGCCGGCATGACCGGTACGCCGGCCGCCTCGGCCAGGGCCCGTGCCGAGACCTTGTCGCCGAGGCGCCGCATCACCGAGGAGGCCGGGCCGACGAAGGCAATGCCGGCATCCCGGCAGGCATCGGCGAAATCCGGGTTCTCGGACAGGAAGCCGTAGCCGGGGTGGACGGCCTGCACCCGCGCCTCGCGTGCGACGCGCAGCATTTCGTCGATGCTGAGGTAGGCCTGCACCGGTGTCATGCCCTTGCCGATCAGGTAGGTCTCGTCGGCCTTGAAGCGATGCAGCGCGAAGCGGTCCTCCTGGGAGTAGACGCTGACCGTGCGGATCCCGAGTTCCGCCGCGGCCCGCTGGACGCGGATGGCGATTTCGCCGCGATTGGCGATAAGCAGTCGTCTGAACCTGCGCACGGTCATTGCCTGGTCTCCGGGGTGTCGCGATGCTTCATCTTGCCACAGCCGGCGGCTTTCGCGGCGGACCCGGCTTCACCACGGTCCGTGGCTGGGGCATGATGCGATCATCGCTTCCGGCGGATGCCCCGGCATGTTCCGATTCCTCGCTCGCCTGTTCCTGCTGGTGCTCATGCTGGCGCCGTTCGTGCTGGTCGGACTGGTGCTGGCGATGCTCGATGACACGCCGCTGGTCGCCGGCAGCCGCAGCCCCGAGGCCGGCGATATCCGCCGGGCCCGCACCCTGCTGGCCGAACATGATCCGCGCAGCCTGCGCGATGCCGAAGTGCGCAGCATCAGCGTGTCGGACGAGGACGTCGAGGTGGTGGCCAACTATCTGCTGGGGCGGCTGCGCCCGGTTGCCGTTGCCTGGCAGACCCGCGATGACGGTGCCCGCTGCGAGATCACCCTGGCCCTGCCGCGCAACCCGGTGGGCGGCTTCCTCAACCTGCAGGCCCGGTTCCGGGAAAGCGACGGGCTGCCGGCGCTTCACGGCCTGAAGGTGGGCCGCGTGCCGGTGCCGGCTGTTGTCGCCTTGCCCATCGGCCGTGCCCTGCTGTCGACGCTGATAACGCGAACAGGCCTGCCCGACCCGACCGCCATGGTGCAGGCAGTGGCCTTCTCCGAATCAAGCACGACGCTCACCTACCAGTGGCAGGCGCAACTGGTGGCCGACATGCGCTCGCGGCTCGTCCCGGCCGCCGAGCAGGCCCGCCTGGCCGCCTATAACAGCGCGCTGGTGCGGGTGCTCGGGAGCCCCGGCCGGACAGTGCCGCTGGTGCAGGTGCTGGGCCCGATGATGGCTTTCGCCGATGAACGCGCCCGGGGCGGCGACGCCGCCGCCGAGAATCGTGCCGCCCTGGTGGTGCTGGCGGCCTGGGCGGACGGGCGCAGCCTGGCCCTGCTGGCGCCGGATGCCGACGACTGGCCGCAGCCACCGCGGGCGACGCCCATGTTGCTGGGCCGACGCGACCTCGCCCAGCATTTCCTCATCAGTGCCGCCCTGGCGGCCACCGGTGGCGGGGCCTTGTCCATGGCGGTAGGGCTGTCGAAGGAAGTCGACGATTCCCGCGGTGGCAGTGGCTTCAGCTTCATTGATCTTGCCGCGGATGAGGCCGGATCACGCTATGGCGAGCTTGCCGTGGCCGCCGATACAGCGTCGCTGCTCGCAGGGAAGACTGCCGGCGGGGTTGCCGAGGCTGACCTGTTGCCCCTGTTGCCGGCGCTCGAGGAGCGTCTGGAGGAATCGCAGTTCAAGGCCCGCTACGGCGACGTCGGCAGCGAGCGCTACCGGGAGGTGCTGGCGCGCATCCGTGCGCATATCGGGCGGTCACCGCTGTACGGGCGGCTCTGAGCGCCTGAGCGGGGCATCCCGGCAGGGCCGGGCCTGGCCGCCCGGGCGGCCGTTGATGCTGGCACGGCGGCGGCGCAGCAGTTCTTCCAGGCACCAGAGGTTGAGCAAGGCAAGGCGTCCGCCCTGGTTGCGCAGGCGCTGGATGACGGCCTCCAGCTCGGCGATTTCCTTCTGCACCTCCTGCAGGCGGTCCTGGAGCTC
>CAYGQN010000580.1:0-2168 GCA_964351795.1 uncultured Gammaproteobacteria bacterium | reverse complement strand
GAGCGAAGCCGCAGAGCCCGAACCGGCGCTATCGCGGCTGAAGCCGCTCCTACGGGCGCTGGACCGGGCTTCGGGTTCGGGAAGCGGAGGCGTTGTGGTCGAAGCCGGCACGGCGCGCGAGCGGTAGCGGGGCGGGTCACCGCCGCGACACCCACTTCAAAACGCGGCAACACGAACGAAGCCACCATCGCAACACCCACCAACAACAACGGCAACCAGAGCGAAGCCGCAGAGCCCGAACCGGCGCTATCGCGGCTGAAGCCGCTCCTACGGGCGCTGGACCGGGCTTCGGGTTCGGGAAGCGGAGGCGTTGTGGTCGAAGCCGGCACGGCGCGGCACGGCGGGGCCCCGCCCCGCGCGCGGCTGAAGCCACAGGCCACTAAAAGGTGGCAAGGGCGCGCTGCAACCGCCTAGTCTGACTCGGCGGCCGGCTGCGCCGGCATGACGTTGGTATCACCGCGATACTGCATGACCTCGTAATCGCCCGTCGGCGGCGGCCTGTCGCCCAGTTGCCAATTTCCGTTGGCGTCGCGCCACTTGTACACCGTGGTGGTGGTCGGCGCCGGGGCCAGCGGCGTATCGGCCAGGATGCGGCGCTGCTCGTCCGGATTGAACCACAGCCACGCCGCCACCCCCGCCAGCGCGAACACCAGCACCGCGATCCAGCGGATCACGTTTGCGGACGGCCCGCCTCGGCAAGGAAATCACCCTGCTCGCCGGCAGCCTCGAAATAACGCGGATAGATGGCCAGCATGTCAGCGCTGATGGCCGCCACCGGAACATCATCGAAGCTGCCACGCTCGTTGACGTATTCCATGTGCCGGCGCCCCTTGCTGTCGAAAGGGTGAAAAACGGAATCAGCATGGCCGTCGAACTCCAGCGGCAAGACCCCGAAGCGCTCGCACAGTTCGCGGTTGAACACCGGCGTGGCCTTCACCCAGCAATCGTCCAGCAGAACCTCCACGTAGCCGTGCCAGACGAACAGGTCCGTCTCGATAAGCGCGCTGAGCCGCTCCGTGGTCAGATGATTGCGCACGTCCGCGTAGCCCGGCCGCGCCGGTATCCCCGCGGCGCGACAGACCGCCGCATACAGCGCGCCCTTCTGCACGCAATAGCCGCGCCCGGCCTGCAGCACATAACTGGCGCGATAGGTCTCCGGCTCCAGACGAATGGCGTAGGGATCGTAGCGAATGCTGTCGCGCACCGCGTAGAACAGGCGGATTGCGTTGTCCCGCGGCTCGGCGCCGGGCGTGCTGTTCGCAGCGACGAAGGCCGCCACGCGCGGATGCGTGTAATCCAGGTAGTCCGTGGCGGCAAGCCAGGGGGAGAGGTTCTCGCTCATGATCATCTCGTCGCTTGTGAACAAAGGGGCCCTCGCTGTCAGCGCAGCACCAGGCCCGCGGGCCAGGGCGGCTGCGGCACAGCGGCGTATTTCGTCTGGCGCTCGCACCGGGCCCTGCCCGTGGCATCAGCGGGCCGGCGAAGGCCGGGGCAGCTTTAGTGCAGCTGCCCGCCTACGCGCGGGCGCAGGACATTCCCGCCAGTGCTCAGCGCGGTGCCTCCAGCTCCACCGTGCCGGATACGCTCACGCTGATGGAATTCTGCCCCGCCTCGATAGCCGGTGCGGCGGACATGCCTTCAGCCTTGGCCATCTGCGTGCGGAACATCACCGGTGACGGCTGGTAGCCACCGGTGCCGACATTCATGTCCACCAGCCGCCAGCCGGGGCGCTGCATGCTGGCGGCAACCCGCTCGGCCCGGTTGCGGAAATCGCTGATGGCCTGCTCGATCAACCGCGCCTCGACCTGCTCGCGCGCCGCACGCGAGACCTCGTAGCCCACCGACTCCACCCCCATCCGTTCCTGCAGCTCGCCCATCAGCGCGCTGACGGCCTTGGTATCGGTGCTCTCCAGGCGCAGACTCTGGCGCGCTCGCCAGCCGACGATACGCCGCTCCGCATACACCGGGCTGGTGCTGTAGGACAGGGTCTGCGCCTTCACGGCGGACACCGCGCGCGCACGCTCCAGCGCCCAGGCCATGGTCCGGTTGACCTCGTCGCTCACCGCCGACTGCTTCTGCCCTTCCTGCTGCACGAACATCACCGCGACAAGCGTGTCATTCGGCACCTCCTGCTCCACCGAGACGGTGAAACTCACGCGGTCGTAGGT
>CAYGQN010000579.1:0-2181 GCA_964351795.1 uncultured Gammaproteobacteria bacterium | reverse complement strand
GGTTGCAGCATTGCTGGCCGTGGCCTGGCTGGTGCTGGTCGAGGCCACCCATCGGGCCCGCAACCGGCCCTTTGGCCGGGAACTGGCACGCATCGATCGCGGGAGCCGCTACCTGTTGATGGCGGCCCTGGCAGTGGTGGCGGGAGCGGGCCTGGCCGGCATCGCGACCTTGCCGGCCTGGCTGGCTTTGAAGCTGCTCGCCTTTGCCGCGGTGATGGCCTGCGGCGTGGGGATCCGCTTCGCGCTGATCCGTTTCTTCACTGCCTGGGCCAGCATCCGAGCCGACGGAACCAACCCGGCACTGGAGGCCACGGTGCGCGGCATCTACGTCCGGGCGACCGGCATCCTGGTGCTGCTGTGGGTGTTCATCGCCGTCGTGGTCGCGCTCAGCGTACTGCGCCCCGGAGCCTGAGCAGGCGGGCGGCGGCTGGGCCGACCGACGGACGCCATTGCCGGTGAAGCGGCAGTCCGGACGGATTTGTCGCGCACCTGCTTCGAGGCCGTTGGCAAACGCCGTGGTCTGACGTTGGCGGATGAGGCCGGCGCAGGGCTGCCGCGGGGCTGCCGGAAAGGCACGATGTCTTCGCGCCGCCGGCACAGCCCGCGAGCCAGGCCGGGGGGAGGAAGCGCGGGCCGCGGCAGGCCCGTCGGCGCACCGTTCAGGCGCGGCAGTTGACGCAGACGCCGGCAATCTCGATGGTTTCGTGATCCACGGAGAAACCCATGTGCCCGGCGCGGCGGGCAATGGCGGCGGTGAGTTCCTGGTCGTCGATTTCGGCCACCATGCCGCATTCCCGGCAGATCAGGAACTGCCCGTGGTGCTGCCAGGCCGGCTCGCCGCAACCGACGAAGGCGTTCATCGAGGCAATGCGGTGTACCAGGCCCTCGGCCTGCAGGAAGTCGAGCGCCCGGTAGACCGTCGGCGGTGCCGCCTTGGCGCGTTCATCGCGCAGGCGATCGAGGATGTCATAGGCCTTCACCGGCTCGTGCGATTCCCACACCAGCTCCAGCACGCGCCGGCGCAGATGCGTGAACCGCTGGCCACGCCGCTTGCAGGCCGCCTCGGCCCGGGCAATGGCGTCGGACACGCAATGCGAATGCTGGTGCCGCGCCGCCTTGAAATCCCGCAGTACCCGGGTGGTTGGCATTGCTGTCACTCCCATTCCAGTTCCTTGAACGCCCGCGCCACGTTACGGCGATGGGCCTCGTCGAACAGTGCCCAGTCGCCCACCAGGGCCCTCCCGACCGTGTCCATGGCGTCCTCCAGGAAGGTTCCCGCGGCAATGGCGGCGCGCGTTTCCCCCCGCAGCGTGGTGAGGTACACGTAGACCTTGTCGGACATGTCCGGCCAGCTGTCCGAGACCGCGCCATGGCCGGGCACGGCCACGGCGAAACGCTCCGAGCGCAGTGCCTCCAGCGCGGCTATCCAGCCGTTGAGGCTGCCGTCCAGGGCCGGCACACGGTCCCTGAACACCAGGTCTCCCAGGAAGATGGTGCCGGTACGCGCGTCGATGACGGTGACATCCTGGCTGGTGTGGGCAGTGGGCCAGGCCTGCAGCAGCAGTTCGCGGTTGCCGAGGTCCAGGCGCAGAGTGTCGTCCACCAGGCGCTGCGGCGCGACCAGCGGATGGCCATCCAGCTCGGCGGCGAAAGCCTCGGCGAAGTACTCGCGGTTGGCCTCGATGGCCATGGCCAGGTTGCGATGCCCGACGAAGTCCGCGCTGCTGTCGCTGAAGGCGGCATTGCCAAGCACATGGTCGAAATGCACATGCGTGTTGATGACGTGGCAGACAGGCTTGTCGGTAACGCCGGCGATGGCCTGGGCCAGGCGCTCGCCGGTGACCACGGCCCCGCCGCTGTCGATGACGGCAACGCAGCGCTCACCGACCACCACACCGAGGTTGGCCGAATCCGCCCGCGCCGGGGAGTCGATGCCGGCCACCTGGCCGCGGTGCACCCAGATGCCCTCGGCCACCTGCTCGAGCGCGAAGTCCGGCCCGGTGCCGGCGGAGGCCTGCGACGCCGGGCCGATGCCCGCCAGCAGCGCCGGCAGCAGCAGCAGGGCCGCGACGCCGGCCGCCAGGCGGCGACGCAGCGGGCCGGCCAGCAGCACGACCGCGGCATAGGCGAGGCTTGCCAGCAGCACGATGGTGGCGCCGGGCGGCAGGTCCGGCTGGTAGG
>CAYGQN010000578.1:0-2184 GCA_964351795.1 uncultured Gammaproteobacteria bacterium | reverse complement strand
TCCGCGGCCTGCCTGATCGGGGCGGGCAGGGGGGTGGTTTCGTGCAGGAATTCCGGCGGCGCATTGCCTGGCACCCAGTAAAGGGGCGCCGCAACAGACGCATCCAGTATCAGGCTGTTCCGCACGAGGGTGCCGTACTCACGCGAGGTGGCGAGGGCCACCACGGCGATGCAGATCAGCAGACAGGCCGCCGCGAGCCAAGCTATGAGTCGGAGTTCGCGGCTTCGCTGGTTTTTCAAGCGCGCGTTCAAGTGTAGCCGTGCCTGGCCATGAAATCGCTGATGGCTGGCATTAGTTCGGTGTTCGATGTGATTTCCTTCCAGTGCTCAAGGCAGGTCGGATCGTGACGCCACTTCCCAACGCTGTTGGCGTCGAAGTCCCTGACTTTGTGCAAGGCTACGGCAAGACGGTCCGACACTTCGATGTTCTGGAGGTTTGATTTCAGCCGGCTCCAGTCCTCAATCTGTGGGTCCAGCCGAATGCTTAAACGCTGCTCAATGGCCTCACGGGTTACAACGGGGTCACAGACGAGGTCTTCATAGCGAATCACGATTTTCCGAGCGTGATCCTGCAGCAGTTCAAACAGTTCTACCCCTGCGGTTACGCTTCTCACCCAACGCTCGGTGTCGAGATAGAATTCGGTGTCTCCGTGGTTGGCATGCCGGCTTGTCAGTGAATCCCGAGGGTCGCGGACAATCATGATCAGACCGATATTCGCGTGGGCGATTTCTTCAGCAACCTCGCGGATAACAGCGTCTTCATGCCAGGCGTAGTTACGTTTGGTCACATACAGCAAGCGCTCCTGGCGGCGCGGCGAAGCGAGGGCGAGGTTAAAGCTGTCCTTCAGTGTGGGGCGCCAGACCGGGTTTGCTTCCACGGGATGCAGCACGGCATGCTCGAAGGCGCCCATCGCGTAATGAAGTAGTGTGGTTCCAGATCTTGCCGCGCCAACGATATGAATACGGTCGACGTGTCCGAGCCGCAGCAGCGACCGCCTGATGAAATTTCGTGCTGGAAGGTGGATGGTCATAGAACCTGCGCCGAATTAGCAATATCGCGTTATTTTCGACATGCACCGCAGTGATGTCGGCGTGTTGAGCGCTTTTCTTGAACTCGGGGGATTCTACTGCCGACCGTCTGGTAGCGCACGCTGGAGTGATCCCGATGAGACAAAAATTATCTCGGGGCGTATCGCCGGCCGGGCATAATAGGCGAATCTTCTATGCTCGCGCGGGTTGCCTGCAGTTGGAGGAGGGCAGCTCTTGCGGCTAGGTCCCTGTCGAGGTGGTTGATGAGCATCAAGGCTTACAGAGCACTCTACCTGCTGCTGGTCGGCAGTGTACTTCTTGGGTTGGCCCTGCGTGTCTGGATGTTCTCCGGCTACGTGGGCGGCGATGACTCCGCCTACATAACGCAGGCCTATCTCTACTATTCGGGTGCGATGCTACCGCCGGTCGATCACTGGGGACTGCGGGGCCTGCTGGTACTGCTTACCGCGGGCAGTTTCTCGCTTTTCGGCGTCAATGCCTTGGCCGTGGGCTTCTTTCCCATGCTGTTCTCGCTGTGCGGAATCGTCGTGGCCTATGGGCTGGGGCGTATGGCCGGCCGGGTGGAAACCGGCCTCGTGTCAGCCTTTCTCGCCGCCATTTTCCCGATGGAGGTCATCTTTGGCTCGCATCTGTTTCCTTATGCCTTCCTCAGCGTGCTGTGCTCGGCATGCCTCCTGGCATTCATGGCGGGGGAGCGTAGCGGCCGGCCCATTCTGTTCCTGGTTTGCGGTGTTTTGCTGGGTGTTGCCTACCTGGCCCGGGAGACAGCACTGTTCTGCGGCCTGTTCTTCATTGCCTGGATTATCAGTGAACGCCGAATAAAGGCCGCCTGGCTGCTGGCGCCGCTGGGTTTCGCCATTGTTTTCGTCGTGGAATGTGCATTCTACTGGCGGATCGCTGGAAATCCGCTCTACCGACTCCAGGCGTTGGCAGGGCTTGGGGGCGAGCGGTCAGAAACGATAGGGGAGGTCACGAAGTCGGCCTATCTGTCCCTGCAGTGGTGGGTGGAGCCGTTTATCCGGCCGATTGCAGAGCAGGAAATCGGTTTGTACTTCCTAGTCTTCCTGGTGGCGGCTGTGGTGGTGGGTCTACGGCAGAGGGAGAATCGCTGGCTGCTCCTGTGGATTGTCCCGAT
>CAYGQN010000577.1:0-2186 GCA_964351795.1 uncultured Gammaproteobacteria bacterium | reverse complement strand
CACTTCTGCCCGCAGCTGTGGCCGCCGCGGCGGCCACAGCTGCGGGCAGAAGTGAGGGTCCGTGTAGTCCGGTACGCCATCGACCAGGCGGCAGAGCCTTTCAAGGTCGTGCTTCACCACGCGCCCATCCGGCAGGCGGTACTCGTATTCCGCCCAGCGGTTGCCCTCATCCTGCATGTGCACAGCCAGCGACAGGCGCGGTCGCGGATCGTGGTTCGGCCCGCTGCCATGCATCGTCCGGCAGTGATGGAAGCTCACCTGCCCCCGCCTGAGTTCCAGCGGCCGCTTCACCACCGCCCGGCCACCGCTGTTGAAACGCGCCTCCAGGCCAGCCAGGTCCTGCTCGCGGAAGTTCAGCTCCCGACGCTCGTCCGGCCACAGGTGGCTGGCATCGATCACGTTGAGCGTGCCATCGGCCGCGCTGAGATCGCGAAACGGAATCCAGGCAGTGAGCATGTTCTCGGATGTGCAGCAGCGCCAGTAACTGCGATCGGTGTGCCAGCCGACATTGGCCTCGATGCCTGGCCGGTCCTGCGGCTTGGACAGCAGCTGGTCCTGCCACAGGCGGATGGGCCGGCCGGCCAGGCGCGCTGCGGTCGCGCCGAGCAGCGGGTAGCGGATGAGCGCAGCCAGCGCGTCCACCTGCAGCCAGGCATGATCATTCTTGCGCAGCACGTCCGCGCCGTCCTCCGGTTGCCAGCCCGGTGACACGCCAGCCGGTAGCGGGTGATCCACCTGGCCGGCATAGAAGCGCGCAATGCCAGCCTCCGCGGCATCCAGAAGTGCCTCGGGCAGGATTACCGGCGTCACGAACCAGCCATGCTCGCGATAGAAGCGCACCTGCTCTTCGGTCGGCAGCAACGCCCGCTCGGCCGGATCCAGTGCCACGTCGAAGGTAGTCACAGGCGTTGCGGTCGCAACATCCTGGGGCATGGGATCGGACATGAGACGGACCTCCTCGGCGCGGGCGAAACATCGACCATCGGCATTCTGGCAAGCCCGGCAGAGACACTACTAGGCCCGCGGCGGACATATTGTTGACGGATCCGGCCACGTCGAAGACAGTGCTCCTATGCCACGGAGTCTCGCTCATCACATCGTCTACAGCCCGCCAAGAGAGGTTGTCCTGGCACGGGCGGGCCGCGAACAACTGCCGCGCCGACCCTGGTTTGAAGCCTTCATTGTCAAATCCGGCAGCTGTGAATTCGAGCGCGAGCAGGCTGGATTCCCGCTGGCCCCGGGGGATCTGTTTGTTGCCGACCCGGGTATTGTCCATAGCATCCGCACACGCGGGCGCGGCCGGCTGTTGCTGCTGGCGCTGAACTTCAACCTCAGCCGGGGCGGCGACGCCGGCGATGCCATGGACTGGCCGACGCTGCCGGCCTTCCTGCAGCGGCATGCAACGCACTGTCCGGCGCAGGCGCATCTGCTGCCCTTGTTCGAACACGCAGCCGCCCTCGCCCGCCGCGATGCCGCCTACCTGGAAAACAGCTTCTACCATGACAGTACGCGCCTGCTGCTGCGCCAGGTGATCGCCGCCCTCGTCGACGGCACGGAGAACGCCGGGGCGGACTATCCGGATTACATCCACAGCAACCGCATCGTGGCCGCCATCGAGCGTCGTCTGCCGCACGGGCCCGTGCGCATTGCCGACCTCGCCCGCGATTGCGGCCTGTCCGAGCGCACCCTGCGCCGACACTGGCAGCGGCTCGGTACCCGCCCGCTCACCGAGGAGATCAACGAACGCCGTATCCGTCAGGCCTGCCAGTGGCTGCTGCTACCGGACATCGGCATAGCCGAGGTCGGGGACCGGGTCGGCATTCCCAGCGCCGCGCGTTTCTCCCGGCTGTTCCGCGAACACCGCGGCACGACACCCAGCGACTGGCGCCGCCGGCACCTGGGCGCCATGCCCGGCTTCATGCCGGGGTGATGGCCGGCGCAGCAATACCCACCTCAAGCTCGGCGCCCGAGCGCAAGACCACCCAGACCGGACGCAACCGCTCGACGCGGATCCGGCACGGCGCGGTGCGGCTGAAGCCCCACGCCACGGCAGGCATCACCCACACCAAACCCTTGGCAACCCGAACGAAGGCGCCCCGGCCAATGCCGTAGCTATCGCGGCTGAAGCCGCTCCTACGGGGGCGGATCCGGGCGCCGAGCTTGAGGTGGGTATTGCTGCGCCGGCC
>CAYGQN010000576.1:0-2187 GCA_964351795.1 uncultured Gammaproteobacteria bacterium | reverse complement strand
GTGCAGGTGTGCACCCCTGCGTCCTCCCAGCATAGCCCAGCCGCCCACGACGAGCTGCTCGAGGGCCACTTCGGCAAGGCGCATGCGCTGGCCGTGCGCCCCGGCCTGTCGGTGCGCCCGGACGCCAGCCCCTTTGCCGTGGTGCCCGGCGCCAGTCACTCCGGTGATGACATCGGCATCATGCGCAGCGTCAACCGGCGCAACGCGGCGAACAAGCCAGTGGTGGACTTGATTCTGCGCTGCCTGAAGGTCGATCGGCCGGCGGACTACGCAAAGCTGGTGGATCAGTTCGAGCAGGTCACCACGCAGACCCAGGCCGACAACGCGCAGAGCCAGTCCGACGGCGTGCTCAGCCGCTTCGTGATGTTCGTGTTTCGCATCCGCGACGAGGACGGTCGGCTCATCAGCGATTACGACCTGTTCCTGCTCGGCGATGGCTTCAGCCCGGAGACGCTGCCGCGGGGCTTTTTCCTCGACAAGCAGAAAAACCCCGACAGCCATGCGCTGGTGTACTACCTGAACTACGAAGCCCTCAGCCAGGCGCGCGAGCTTGGCTTCCACGTTCACGCCCGGCCGCACTACGGTGATGCCGGCACCGACCGCCCGGCGGCCTTTGCCGGTTACACCCGCGCCGAGTTCCGCCTGGGCGCGGACCAGTTCGCCAGGTACATCCGGCCGAACGAGACGGTGTATGTGGACGTGACGCTCAAGCGCACGGTGGATACGCAGGCCTTGCGCTTCGAGCCGGCCTCGGCGCGCCGCAAGGACTTCCGCAAACAGCGGCCGACGGGCGCGGCGCCCACCTGATTGCCGGCCGCGGCCCGGTTGGCGGCGCCGGATCCGGCGGGGTGCCGGCCCTCAGCCGGCGCGCCTCGCCGCTGCCCGGGCGCGGGGCGCTTCCCCGGCCTTGGTGCGGCCGCGCTCAGGGCATGGGGCAGGGGTAGTGCGTGCGCAGCACCGCGGCCACCACGGCGGCTGCATCACTGTCCGCGGCGGCGGCCTCCTTCTCCAGCGCCTTGGCCACGGTGCTCACCACCTGCGGCAGCGGTGTGTCGGGTGGAATGCAGAAGCCGCTGAAGCGGCGGCGGTTGCCGGTTCCGCCCATCGGCCCCAGGCGGGTGCGGGCGGCCCTGTCGGTGAACGCACCATCGGGCCCGGCGTCGCCCGCGCCGAGTTGCTCGTAGACGGCGTTGTCGGTTACCAGCGAGCCATCCAGAAAGCCCTGGATGTAAGCGACGCAGGCCTGTCCTGCCGGATCGGTCGGCCCGGCAAGGTAGCGGGCGCAGTGGCGTGCCAGCCGGTCGTCATCGAGCCGCGCGTCCTCGGCAAGGGCGGCGCTGCCGCCAAGCAGCAGTGTGGCGGTGACAATCATATGGGCGGTTGATGGCATGGGGTTCTCCCCGTGGGTATCGTCGCTGCGGGAGCGGGTGTGCCGGCACGGTGCTTGCGCCGGGTGGCCAGGGCCGTTCGGGAAGGTGTTGCTCGGCAGCGCACGGGAAAACCCGTGGGCACGGCCAGCGGCCGCGTTTCGACGATGCGTCCACGTTGTGGCGAGTGAGCCCTGATCATGGCGGATGGCAGGCGCTGCCTCAAGGCGGCCCGCGGTGCGGATGCCCGTCGGGGCTGATGCGGATCAGCGTCCGGCCGCGGCCCGGGTCGCTGGCAGCGCGTTGCTCAGGGCCAGATCCCGCGTTGCAGGGATACCCGCGCCAGGTGCTCGATGGCGGCGACCAGGGCGGCATTGCGCAGGTCGTGGCCGGCCTCGGCATCGGCGCTCACCAGGCGTTGCCAGCGGTTGTACACGCGGTCCACCGCGGCCTGCATCACTTCCCGCAGGCGCTCGTTCACCACGTCCAGCTTCCAGCGTTCGTTGGCGAGGTTCTGCTGCCATTCCAGGTAGCTCACCGTCACGCCGCCGGCATTGGCGAGAATGTCCGGCAGCACGGGGATCCCGCGCTCGCGGAACAGCGCGTCGGCCTCGGGCGTGACCGGGCCGTTGGCCGCCTCGACGATGAGCCGGGCCGACACATCGCCGGCATTGCCGGCATTGATGGCGGCGCCGAGCGCGGCCGGCACGAGGATGTCGCAGTCCAGCGCCAGCAGGTCTTCGTTGCTGACGGTGCGGGTGTCCGGTGTGCCGACGACGGATCCGGCGCTGGCCTCGCTGAACGGCGCGCGGGTGGTAGT
>CAYGQN010000575.1:1440-2205 GCA_964351795.1 uncultured Gammaproteobacteria bacterium | reverse complement strand
GAAGCCGCTCCTACGGGGGTGATGGCGTGCGCAATCGCTAGCCTTGTGGCGGGGCTCGGGATGGCTCGGGGCGTCGACGGGCGCCATCTGGGCGTGGCGTGTCGATGGGTGCCGTAGGGGCGAATTCATTGGCCCGGGTGTTGCGGTTGCCGTGGTTTCGGGCCGTGCCCTGCGCGGCTGAAGCCGCTCCTACGGGGGTGATGGCGTGCGCAATCGCTAGCCTTGTGGCGGGGCGCGGGATGGCGCGTCGCGTCGATGGGCGCCGATGGCGCGCGCATCCGCCCGCATCCGCTTGGGATGCCTCAGCGGAAGGCCGCCTCCAGCGCTGCCGTGTTCGCGCGCATGATTTCGATGAAATCCGCCCCTGGCCCGGGGTTGAAGGCCGGATCGACGATATGCACGGCGATCCCCATGCCGGCCAGCCGTTCCCGCACCGCCGGCAGGGGCGCGGCCTCCCACAGCATGTGCCGCGCGCCGTGGCCGGTCTGCAGTGCCTCAAGCGCCTGCCACTCGGCCTCGGCGGGCAGCTGGTCCGGCTCCCAGTGCAGGGCCTCCAGGTTCAGGCCGTGGCGCTCGGCCAGGTACTGGTACACAGGGTGCGAGGCGAGCAGCGGCCGGGCCGGGTCCCTTGCCACTGCCGCGCCCTGGCGGGCATCCAGCGCCAGCAGCTCGTCGATGATGGCCGCGGCGCGCTCGCCCAGCAACGCCGCCTGTGCTGGCAGGCGGTGGGCGAGCGCATCGGCAACGCGTTGCGCCTGGCTGGAC
>CAYGQN010000575.1:0-1430 GCA_964351795.1 uncultured Gammaproteobacteria bacterium | reverse complement strand
GGCCACCACCTGCAGGCTGCGCCCATCAGCGGCGGCCGGCCAGGCCAGCATGGCGGCCAGGGCGAGGGCGAGATGGCGACCGGCGGCCTTCATGCGGTCAGCAACCAGGCCATGACGATGCGCTGCGCCTGGCTGCGCGCCAGCAGCCCGGCCAACCCGGCCAGCAGGCCCGCGGCCAGCAGCAGTAGCAACAACTCGACCAGGATCAGCCGCCCCGCCGCCAGGCGCGCCGCCCCGAGATCGCGCATGAGGGCGAATTCGCCGGCCCGCAGGCGCAGCGACAGGCTGTACACCAGGCCAAGCAGTACCAGCGCGGCCACGGTCACCAGCCCCACCAGGCCGTCGACCAGCCTGCCGAACTGCAGCAGACGCCCCAGCAGTTCCTCGATGACGTCGACCGGCACCACCAGCGCGCGGTTGTCGCTCGCCAGCCAGCGACCGCGCAGCAGGGTGCCGGCACGCGGGTTGTCGGGATACACCAGCACCGCGCTGAGCGGGTAGCCGCCGGGATCGCCGTGGAAATGAAAACCCGCCCGGTTGCCGGCATCGATGCGGTTGTACAGCGGCAGGGCCGCGTTCGCCAGCACCAGGCCCGCCTCGCGGGCCAGGACGACGGCCGGATCGGCTGCCGCGTCGAGCTCGGCATGGCCGTGGCCCAGCCCGTCGATGACCCAGGCGGTGCGCAGATCCACGAACACCGCGTCATCATCCGCCGTCCCGCTCGCGGCCAGCACCCCGCTGATGGCCAGTGCCAGCGGATAGGCGCCGGCGATGTTGAAGCCGGCCGTGGTGTCGGTGATCAGCTCGCCACCGGGGCCAAGGCCCAGCCGCCGCGCCGCCCGTGCGCCAAGCACGGCCTCGCCGAGCCAGGCGAAGGCCCGCCCCTCGGCCAGGCGCAAGCCCCGCAGTGCCAGGTAATCCACGCTGGTGCCCACCACCGGTGCACCGCCGGCACCGTGGCGCACGTACAGCGGCGCCACGCGTGCCAGGCCGCTGTCGCGCAGGCTGTTGGCGTCCGCCAGGCTGATGGCCGGCGGGCGGTGGGCGGTGAAATACAGCCCATTCATCACCAGGTCGAGATCGCTGGCACGGGCGCCGAGCAGCAGGGGGCTGGCAGCGGCGCGTGCGCCGAGCTGCGTGCCGGCGGCATCCAGCACCGCGCGCAGCATGATCGGCAGGGCCATGAGCACCGCCAGGGCGAGTACCAGCATGGCGCTGCGCCAGCGGTGATGCAGCAGGTAGCGGCTGGCCAGGTGGAAAGTGTCGCGTATCACGCTGGCAGGCTGCTGATGTCGATGACGCGATCGAAGGCCGGCAGCAGGCCGTGGTCGTGGGTGACCAGGATCAGCGTGGCGCCGGCCGCCGTGGTCTCGCGCAGCAGGGCCTCGAGCACGGCGGCGGCGGTGGCGGGGTCGAGGCCCTGCTGCGCG
>CAYGQN010000574.1:0-2218 GCA_964351795.1 uncultured Gammaproteobacteria bacterium | reverse complement strand
GCTTGCGGGCGGCCCGGTCGTCTACAGGGTGCGATGGTACGGGTCGGAGCACACTTCCAGCGCCCGGAGCACATCGCGCACGCTGATCTGCCCCACCAGGCGGTTGTCATCCACCACCGGGTAGCGCCGGAACGGCTTGTTGATGAAGGCTTCGGCCAGTTCGAGAATGCTCATGTCGATGTCGATGGTTTTCACATCGCGGGTCATGAACTCCACCACCCGCCCCCCGGCCTCGTGATGGTAGCCCGCCTGCAGGGCGACCTTCACGCAGTCGCGCTCGGACAGCATGCCCACCAGGTTGCCATGTTCGTCCACCACCGGCGCGCCGGAAATCCGGTTCACGATGAGTTGATGGATGGCCTGCAGAATATCCGTATCCGGCGACAGCGTGATGAGGTTCGCCGCCATGTAGTCGCGCACCGAGATCGAGCTAAGCATTCCCTTCCCCTTTGTTCTTGTCACAGGCTTCTTCGCGCCCGCAGAACGGGCACTCGCCTTCCAGTCCCTGTACGTTCAGGCCGCCACAACTGCCCTTGATGGGTTCCCGGCCCATCAGCACGCCCACCGCCATGCCGGCCACCACCAGCAGCAGTACTCCGAGCGTTACCAGAAACGTGATCATTGTTTTTCTCCGAGCCGACGCGCGAACGCCGGTGATTCGAAACTGCGCCAGCCGTCTGCTTCGCGGACGATGAACAGGGCGGCGATGCCGGCGGCACGGGCCTTGTCCAGCCCGGCCCCGGGCCCCAGCACCAGCAGTGCCGTGGCCCAGGCATCGGCCTCCATGCAGGTCTCCGCAAGGACGCTGACGGAGGCGAGATTATGATTGATCGGCCGGGCGGTCAAAGGGTTGAGTGTATGCGAGTAGCGCTGCCCGTCGGCCTCGAAGTAATTCCGGTAGTCACCGGAGGTGGCCATCGCCAGGTTGTGCAGTGCGATTACCCGGCGCAGTTCACGGCGGCCGGGGTCGGGTTGCTCGATGCCGATCTGCCAGGCCCGCCCGTCCGGGCGGGTACCCCGGGCCACCACCTCGCCGCCGATCTCCACCATGAAATCCTGCAGGCCCATGCCCTCCAGGCGCGCTGCGACGGCATCGACGGCGTAGCCCTTGGCGATGCCGGAGAGGTCGATCTCGGTGTCCGGATCATGCTTGCGTACGGCCGGCGGGTTCGCCCGCAGCTCGAACAGGGCCGGGCCGGTAGCCGCCCGTACGCGGGCGATGGCCTGGGGCCCGGGCACCTGCGCCGGACGGCCGTCCGGGCCGAAGCCCCACAGGCGCACCAGCGGGCCGACCGTGACATCGAAGGCCCCGTCGCTGGCCGCGCCGATGGCCCGTGCCTGCGCCAGTACCTGGTAAAGCTCGATGGAGATGTCGCGCCAGCCGGTATCGTCGCTGGCGTTCAGACGCGCCAGTGTGCTGTCCGGGTCCCAGGTGGACATCGCCGCGTTGATGGTGACCAGGGTGGCCTCGATGGCAGTGCGCAGCGCGGCCGGATCGGCCGTCTCGCCACGCCACTTCACAGACCAGGTGGTGCCCATGGTCGGGCCGCTGAGGGCCCTGGGCGCGGGATCGGCGCAGGCAGTGAGCAGCAGGGCCGCCAGGAGCCCGCCAAACAGAACTGTGAGCGGCCGCCAATGCCGCCGCGCGCTCACCCGGGCGCCACGGTCAGCCGCCGAAGTCGTCGAGCATGATGTGATCGCGCTCGACACCGAGGTCCTCCAGCATGCGGATGACGGCGGCGTTCATCATCGGTGGCCCGCACATGTAGTACTCGACGTCTTCGGGGGCCGGGTGATCCTTGAGATAACGCTCGTACAGGACGTTGTGGATGAAGCCGGTCTCCCCTTCCCAGTTGTCCTCGGGCTTGGGATCGGACAGCGCCACGTGCCATTCGAAGTTCTCGTGCTCGGCCGCGAGGCGGTCGAAGTCCTCCACGTAGAACATCTCGCGCCGGCTGCGGGCGCCGTACCAGAAGCTCATGCGGCGCTTGGTCTGCAGACGCTCGAGCTGGTCGAAGATGGCCTTCAGGTTCTCGGCCAGGTTGGAGATGCGCAGCAGCGAGAAGACGCGCGCGTCGTCGCCGACCGACTGCATGATGGAGGTGAACTCGTCGTCGACACGTTGGAAGCGCGGCTGCTCGTTGGGCATGGCGCCGCGCGCAAAGCTGGGCTCGAGGTAGACCCACTTGCGCTGGATCGGGTTGAGCTGGGCGAGCAC
>CAYGQN010000573.1:0-2257 GCA_964351795.1 uncultured Gammaproteobacteria bacterium | reverse complement strand
CATGAGCGCGACGATGAACAGCGCCACCGCCAGCTCGATGAGCGTGAAACCTGCGCGGCTGCGAGCGTGATTCATCATGGTGTGGTCAGCAGCACGCGCGCGCGATCATTGACCATCGCGTCATCCGGGCGTCGGAGGAAGATGCCGTCGCTGGCACCGGTGTTGGCGATATCGGCGTTCTCGCCCTCCAGGTACTGGGCGGCCGTGGCCACTGCGCGGTTCTGCCCGGCCATCGCCGGGCCAACCGAGAGCGCCAGGGCGCGCACGTTCCGCAGCGCGGCGGGTGCGCCGGCATCGCCGGGGCAATCGACACCGTCGATGCACAGGGCAAGGCAATCCACACCGTCCGTGCACGCGCCCGCGGGGGCGCCGGGCAACGGCTCGGCCGTCGGCGGCGGATAGGCGATGAACACGTAACGTTGCCAGTCCATGCGCGCGAACCATTCCGGGATTGCGGAACTGCCCGGGTCCATGGCGTAGAACACACTGTTCATCTCCAGCACGCCCGTCCCGGTGCCATCGAGGTTGAGGGTGGTCTCGCCACCGCCGTGGCCGGCGCCGGCGTCGATGTCGGTAATGACAATCGCGTTTGGCTGGACGGGCATGCCGCTGAGGCTCAGGTCGCGGCTGCGCAGGGTGGTGGGCGTCTGCTGGTTGATGCTGACGTCCAGGTTCTGGAGGTTGATGCGGTACTCTCGGTCCACTCCCGGCAGGAAGTCGCGAATCAATGTGCTGCAGGACAGGTCCCGCTCGGGATTCTCACCACCGTCCCCGTCCGTCCAGACGCAGTCCCACACGGCTCCACCGAGCCTGGCCGGCGCCGTCTGGGTGAAGAAGATGGTCAAGCCGGGTGCCGTGTACGAGCAGGTTGCCTGGCGCACGCAGTCCGCCTGCGGCGGGTTGATCCCGCTGGTTGCCACCGTGCCGCCGGTGATATTCCAGGCCGTGATGTTCATCTGGGTGACGTAATCCGGATTGGTGACCTGGTCCACCACGGGCAGGAAACCGGCGGAGGCGTTCTGGTTCTGCACGTCCGGGAAGCCGCCTGTCAGTCGATCGAAATTCAGCAGCCAGGGGTAGGCGCCATTGGCAATCCGCCAGGCCTCCAGGGCCCGGCGCACGTCCCCGAGCACGCGCTGTTCAACCGCAGCCAGCAGTTCCCGCGCGGTGATGAACACAAGCTGGTCATTGAAATCCCCGGCGCCGCCGGCGCTGCGATCGGTCTGGGGATGGATGATGAAATCCTCGTCGGCATCGGCATTGCTGTAGGTCACGCCGCCGACCGTGACCGCGTCCAGGTAATCCGCCGGATTGCCAACGGCACGGTCCTGGTTGCCGATGGCTGTCCCCGGTGCGATCAGCACCGCCGCCACGTCATCGGCAATGATGGCGCCATCGGGGCCGCGCACGGTAAGCCAGGGGTAGGTCTCGCCGGTACCCACATCGGGCCATGGCACGGTGGCCGGGGTAGTCGGCGCGTTCAGCAGGCCGGGGTTGATGACCGGATAACAATTGTTGCAAATGTCACGAACCAGATTGCGAGAAACCGCGTACCAGAGAATTGCCCCATCACCTGTGGCAGGCGCAATGCCCAATCCACCGATACCTGGGTCACAACCACCATTGGTACCGCGCCACGGCAACGCTCCAATAAAGAGAGATGGATTACCAAGCCCGCCGCCGCAATCGCTGAATCCGTCGTACGTATCCGATGAGTTACGATCCGGCCAGGGCAGCAGGCCCGGCGCGTTCGGATGGGTGACCGCCCAGGCGAGCAGCGCCTCCCTGGCCTGCGCGAGCGCCATGCGTGTTCCGGTGTCGATGTCCTCGCGCTGCACCGCCGCGTTCAGGCGCTGCAGCAGGATGAGCGAAGCGCCGCTGATGAACACCAGCAGCAGCAGGACGAGGATGACGCCGCGCTGGCGCGATGGCGGCCGGGTGCCGCGGCGGTGCGGCCCGCCGGGCCTGCCCTGCCTGTGCCCGGTTTGCAGCCTCATCCGCCCACTGGCTCAGGGCCCGGCCGGGCGCGTGCCGGACCGCGGGTCGACGATGCGCAGCTCACCGGGCTGGAAGGATTCCCCGGGCCGCAGTTCCACATCCGGCAGATGCTCGGGCGTGATTACGCGGACGCTGTCGCCCTTGCCGGTACGCACCTGGAAGTGCTGGCTGTCGAAGTCCCCGGACAGCGTGCTCTGGCCGTTCACCCAGGCCATGGCGCGGCCGTCGGAGCGGCGCACGATGCCGTTGACGGTGATGC